>CALREC010000033.1 GCA_943355085.1 Candidatus Altimarinota bacterium | reverse complement strand
AGTGAGCTTGTTGACCCCATCGACCAAAGAGCTCGATTCGAAGAACAAGCCAAGGCAGCAGCTGCAGGAGATGAAGAAGCAACGTCTGCCGATTACGATTTCGTTCTCGCCATGGAATACGCTATGCCACCCCAGTCTGGTCTCGGATTCGGGATCGACCGATTTTTGACGCTCATCATGGGGCAGGAAAACCTTCGAGATGTCGTACTCTTTCCTCTCGTAAAACCAAAACAAGATTAATATACTCCGACGCGAGATGTATATTTGCCCACGGATAGCCCCTAATATGTAGCCCTATGGACAAGAAACAATTTTTTCAGAGCCTTGTATCCACAAAAAAAGAGAGCTCCGATCAAGAACTGCAAGCATTTGATGCGATCAGGGAATTGTTTCATGCTCTGAAAGTAGATCTCGGTGATACAAAACTCAAAAGTGAATTTGAACTCCTCGAACAGGAAGTACTCTTTCATGTATGGATGTTTGAGAAGATCTGCAATGATTCAGAAATTGATCAAAAAAATGAAGCACATATACATGGACCACTTATCGTCATATTTCTGCTCGATGAAGTTCTTTTTGTAAATAAAACATATTCCTTTCTGAGTGGGCTCGGCTCTATTGATATAAAAAATCGTGCCAAAGAAAATACTCTCTACAGTACCATATATGACTGAGAAAATCTGACCGATGCAGAAGAAGCCATATCTCGACTCAAAGCAGGAAAATGATACAAGCAACTCGAACTTACCATGAGGCACTCGGGACAAAAAATATCTTGGAATTCATACGGCTGAGTAGGTGGATCTCTTGAAATCAGATCCTGAAGGGTATTAAATAACCTCAATAATCAACAAAAAGAGCGAGAACTTTTCTATCGATGAAGTCTTATGAATACAGCCAGGCTCGTGGAAAATATGTACCAGATATGCAGACATGGAATCCTATCCGAAGAGGACGAACTGAGACTCATTTGGGTACAAGAATTTCTTTCCATGTTTGACTTTCTCTGGAATCATAGTGAATTTTTTATGGAAATAGCCGATATTCCCCATATTCAGGAAAAGAAAATTTCTGGTTATTACAATACCGTGTATGCACAGTTTTTAAAATATTCATATAGAGACGATGAAAAGACAAAAGATATCATCTCTCTTGGGTATGAAACATGGCCAAAACCATGAGAACGAGAGGAGTCTCTTGCATGAGTCTTTCCATTTTATAAGACAAAAAATCGTCCCGTGGCCCAGGTATGTTGGAAAAGGTATGTTTACCCCTTTCACTCAGCCCCTGAAGATACACAAGTATTTGGCATTGGCATACTTGTCGAGAAGATATATACCACCAATCCATTGAGTCGATTTTTTCAATATATTTTCCATAAAAATACATCGCAATCCTAGTATATAACCTCAATAACCTCCATGAAACTCATGCAATCAATCATAGCTCTTGACTCCCCCATCCGCGTCTTTTATCACTACTTGCGTGGAGTGATAGCTTTGCACTTGTATGGAAATCCTGCTCGTGATATGATCGTGATAGGCATTACTGGGACAAAATGAAAAACAACCGTCACCAATCTTGTGGCACGAGGATTGGAATATGCCGGAAAAAAGGTATTCATGTTCTCAACTGCTAACTACTCGATCAACGGCCAGTGGTCAGAAAATAATATGAAAATGACTTCTCCGTCTCCATTCATACTCCAAAAACTTCTCTCTAAAGCCAAAAAAGCTGGATGTGAATATGCAGTTATAGAAACCTCTAGTCACTCTATTTTTTATAAAAGGAACTATGGTATAGACTATGACATAGCTGTGCTCACGAACATATCACAAGATCATCTAGATCTTCATCGTACTATGGATAACTATGCAGCGACAAAACTAGAGCTTTTTAAAAACCTGGTCACTTACCGCAGAAAGCCAGGAGTAAAAAAAGTAAGCGTTATCAATATCGATTCTGACTATGCAAGTATATTTCTGAAAGAACCAACCCCCGATACCATGTATAGTTATGGGATGGCTCCAAACGCGCAAATACGCCCACAGCACATTCGCTATCTCAAAGGCGGCACAGAATTTGAAGTCAGAATGCCTTCCAATACTCTTTCTCTGCGTACAAAACTTCGAGGTAATTTTAATATAAGTAACATACTTGCAGCCATTAGTGTACTGGTCTCACAAAAAATCGATATTCCAACGATTGCAAAAAGCATCGAGTCTGTAGAGATGATTCCTTGACGTCTCGAAGAGATAACAAATAATCGTGGGCTGACTATTTTTGTCGATTATGCTCACACAGAAGATAGTCTTCGTAATGTACTTGAAACCATAAAACAGATGGAATGAATTGGACGAATTATAACTGTTTTTGGGGCTACAGGAGATCGAGATACCAGCAAGAGACCGAAGATGTGACGAGTCGCAGATATGCTCAGTGATGTTGTTATACTCACCGAAGATGATAACTACACGGAGAATAGCCTCAAGATTATCAAGGAAGTATCCATGGGGATTAAGCGAAAAGAAGGGGAAGGATTTTGGATTGTTCCGTCTCGCATGGATGCTATTCGAACAGCACTCGTTATAGCAAGAAAGGAAGACGTAGTCATCATCGCAGGAAAATGAGCCGAAACATGTCAGGTGACAAACTCTGGCGCCATTGCTTGGGATGATAGAGTGGTGACAAGAAAAATACTCCAAGAAATAGATGAAAATGAGATTGTGAGAAGTTAATTCTTTTCTTCTTGTGCAATATCTGCAAATATCTTGTTGATGTCTTCTGTAATTTTTTGTACTTCTGCGTCGTTTTGTATATCCTGAGCATTATTGCCTGTAAGGGTCTGTGTGTTAGTTCTGGCAGATGCCCCGTCTTTTCAGGCAGTTATAGTGCCTTGGTTATTGTTCAAATTTACTGTTCCGTCAGGTGTAACGGATATCTTGCCAATATCGCTCGACACAGATGTACCAGAATCTGAGATTTGAACTCATCCAAAATTTATACCACTCTGAGTAGAAGTTCCTGTATTTACAACTATTGGTTCTGTAGTACCACAAGACGTGAGTCCAAAAAGAAAGAACAATAAGAAAAACTGTTTCATGAGAATGCATTATTATAAAGTAATCTGAGAAAGTATAGGATTATTTTCTCATAAATCAAAAAATCTTTTGACTTTCAGACCTTACTGTCTATCCTCGGTCATAATTATACATCTAAAACTCTTCCAATTCATGAAAAACCTCGTCATCGTTGAGTCTCCAACCAAAGGTAAAACAATCGAAAAATTCCTCGGGAAAGATTTTATCGTGAAAGCCTCTCTTGGACATATTCGGGATCTTGCGAAGAAAGATCTCGGAATCGATATAGAGAACAAGTTTGCTCCGACCTACGTGATATCGGACGAGAAGAAAAAAACAGTTGCCGATCTCAAAAAACTCGTAAAAGAATCAGATAAAGTCTGGATCGCGACCGATGAGGACCGCGAAGGTGAGGCGATCGGATGGCATCTCTGTGAAACACTCGGGCTCGATCCAGCAACCACTTCTCGAGTGACGTACCATGAGATTACCAAAACGGCTATCGAAGCGGCTTTTAAAAATGCGGGGACTCTAGATATGGACTTGGTCAATGCTCAACAATCACGCCGAATCCTCGATCGTCTTGTAGGTTTTAAGGTATCACCTGTTCTTTGGCAAAAAATCCGTACTGGTCTCTCCGCTGGACGAGTACAATCTATAGCTGTGAAACTCATCGTTGAACGCGAACGTGAAATCCAAAACTTCAAACCAGAAGAGAGTTGGAAACTCCGAGTTGAAGCCGAAGCGAAAGGAGTAAAATTCGGTATCGATTTTGCAAAGCTCTCTGGAAAAGCAAAAAAGCTCAAAAATACCGAGGATATACAGAAGATGCTCGCAGTTCTCGGATTTTCTGTCGATTCTCTCATAGAGAAGACTGATAAGAAGGGGAATAAATTTTACGAGGCGGTGACCAATCTTGAATTTACTCTCAATGATGCTGATAAAAAGAATACAACGAGACTCCCCGGAGCTCCATTTACCACTTCAACCCTCCAGCAAGAAGCTTCACGCAAACTTGGATTTTCGCTCGCCCAAACGATGACCGTAGCACAGAATCTCTATCAGAACGGATTTATTACCTACATGCGTACCGATTCTGTAAATCTCTCAACACTTGCTATGGATGCATGTCGTGCGTACATCGATACGACATTTGGAAAAGAATACTCTATCGCAGGAGGACGCAAATACAAGACTAAACAGGCCAATGCGCAAGAAGCACATGAAGCCATTCGTCCTGCGTACATAGATAAAACTCCGGAGACTATCGGTCTCGAGGGTGGAGATCTCCGTCTCTACCGACTCATCTGGGAGCGAACGGTCGCATCACAGATGCAAGAAGCCAAGATAGAAACAACGACCTTCACCTTTTTACCAACAGTTTCCCCTGATCAAGAGTGGGTTTCTAAGGGGGAAGTTATTAAATTCCCTGGATTTATGAAACTCTATGTCGAAGGAAATGACGACGAGGAAACAGAAGAAGGAACAGGCCCAGCAACTCTTCCCGATATGAAGATAGGTGAGAGAGCCAACGCATCGAAACTGTTTGGAACCCAGAGCTTCTCTCGACCACCGAGCCGATACACAGAAGCCATGCTCGTTAAAAAACTCGAATCCGAAGGGATCGGACGTCCTGCTACATATGCTCCAACGATCGGAACCATCGTGGAACGAGGATATGTCGAGAAGATCGATAAGAAACTCGCACCTACCGATATCGCTTTCACAGTCAATGATTTTCTCGAGACACGCTTCCCCGAACTTATGGATTACCGATTCACAGCGAAGGTTGAGGAAGAATTTGATATCGTCTCTCGTGGGGAGCTTGATTGGACAGAGATGCTCGACACTTTTTATAAAAAATTTAGCACCTACCTCATCGCTGCCATGGAAGAAAAAGGAAAAGTTCAAGAAAAAGTCGGAAGAGCATGTCCAAAATGTGAATCAGAACTCGTATATAAGTTTTCCAAAAATGGTCGATTTATCGGCTGTTCTAACTATCCAACCTGTGATTTTCTCGAAAATATTACCACTCCTGAAGCCGAAGATCATTTAGCCGCACTCAAGGCAGAGCACGAATGAAAACCGTGTCCAGCTGGTGGAACGATCGTAGTAAAAACAGGTCGATTCTGACCATTTCTCGCAAGTTCTCTCTATCCCGAGGTCAAGTGGATTGGAAAGATCCAAGACAAAAAACTCGCGAGCCTCGAAGAAAAATATGGAGGTGAAACCTGCGATAAATGCTGAACGGGGATAATGCATGTGAAAAGTTCAAAACGCTGACCTTTTCTTGCTTGTTCCGCATATCCTGAATGTAAGAACGCGAAAAATTTACCAAAAGAAGAACCAGGAGAAGAGACATAATACCTTATTCTATATTCATTTTTTAAAACTATGTTTAACTTCATTGAGTTTATTCAAAAACGCCCGAAAGATACCACGATTCGTTTTTGACGTATCGGCTTTGGATTACTTCTGGCACTCATTTTAGGACTCAACCTCGATACGATAGTCCTCCATCTTCCAGTATCACTTCAGGCGTACGAAACGGGAATCCTGTATGGACTTTTTATATTTGCGCTCATGCCCATGTTCATGGGAGCGAGTAACATCTGTCTTTTGAAACGAAAATATCTCCGTATCGTTCAGATTTGTTTCGGTATCATGCTCATGTTCATGGGAAACTATCTTATTGATACAAAAGAAGTGGTCCCAGCATATTCTACGATTACCACTCAAAGTGGCTCTCTTGACTACGGCAATATCACAGAAGTCACCAGTGCTAAAAAACCAGTAAATGTAGGGTTCTGGATCGCTCTTCTTGGCATCATACCGATTCTTTCCTGAATTTCTGGAAAATGCATTACCAGCACATGCCTCAAGCATGGGGAAGTTATCAAGAAGATACGTGTATAAAAAAGGATATACATTTAAGAGATTTTGGTTTTCAGATTTACTTAAATTCTCCAGTTTCTGCGGAGCTCGTCTTTGATCTGATAACTCAAGCAGTCCTCAAAACTTCCGAAATACAAGAAAATCCGAAAACCACTTTCATTTGGAAATAGCTCAATCAAGAGGAATGTTATCTCTGTACTCCGAGCAGCTCTGACATATCCTCTTTTAATTTTGCCGTGTATGTTACCAGTGTTTTCTTGCTCGGATGCATAAAACTTATACGACTCGCATGGAGCAACTGTCGAGAGATACTATAGGTGCGTTTCGCAAAAGCATTCTCCTGTTTATCGCCATACACGCCATCTCCTAGAACCGGACATCCGATAGAGGCCAGATGAACCCGAATTTGGTGCATCCGTCCAGTTTCGAGGGTGCATTCTACGAGCGAGTATTTTCCATGAATACCCGTCTGGAGTATACGATAATGAGTAACGGCCGTTTGCCCTCCGGTCTCATCGACCACAATTTTGTTTTCACGCTCTGCGTGTTCGAGGCGTCGTAGCTTCTTTTTTATAATGCCTCGAGTTTCCTGTGGAGCACCCAAACATACCGCAAGATAGACCTTTTCTATATTATTGGATTGAAGCGCTTTGAGCATGATATCGAGTGACGGTTTGGTTTTCGCAATCATGACAATACCCGAAGTATCTTTATCGATTCTATGAATGAGTGAGGGCTTAAAAGTGAGTGAGTGGAGCTTTGCACCAAGATAGTCCTGTACTTGTGCTATGAGCGAGAGTTCTGTAGTCTTGAAATCTCCAGGATGGACGATCGTCCCGGGATTTTTATTGACGATCAAGAGATCACCATCTTCAAAGACGATATCTTTAGTATCAAGCCTCTCTTTCTGGGTACCGGTACCAAAAATGGGTACCGGTACCCAGTTGACTCTGAGGAGGTCATATTCCTCATCCTTTATAAATATCTGAACTATATCCCCCTCTTGGAGCTTGTATTCATTGTCTTCTCGTTTTCGGTTGACTTTGATGTTATTTTTGCGATTGAGTTTATAGATAAGACTCAGCGCTGCATGGGGCATAAGCTTCTTCAAAAACTTGTCC
>CALREC010000032.1 GCA_943355085.1 Candidatus Altimarinota bacterium | reverse complement strand
ATCACCTGAGCTCCTCTTCATAGATCATACAATCTTGCAAGGAGAGTTTTTCTCATTCCGGAAATGTCATATGCTGAAACACTTCACAAAACAAGCTATATTTCTCGGCTCTCTTGGGTGCCTCGAGTCCTTCTCACATCCCTGAGACGAGTATTTCATGCTCCTGTTTCTTTTTCTGAAAAATACTCGTATCCAGTGTTATGATCCCATGATCCGCTATCCTCTTATCGAGACTCAGTATCTGCTCGAGTGCGTCATAGATATCTCGAAACACTAGATCTCTCTTCTTTGAATCCACAGAGGAAACTTTCTTCTGCCAAGTATGTTCTATGCGGTTTCATCGAGCATGTTCTATGCGGTTCCATCGAGCATGTTCTATGCGGTTCCATCTGTGTAGAATCTTTTGTGCATGTTCCTCCTGATCCAGAGCAGTGATTCATTTCTGTACTCCGACTCGTTGAAGATCCTTGCTAATATGATCCAACAGTACGACACTCTTTCGTATCTCATCTCCGCCCAAGCTCTTCGACGAGGCACCATCTAAGATACTGTCAACGCTTTGCATCAACCGAGTAAATTGTTCATAGTGCTCAAAAAAATCCTTTTGAGCCTGTTTTCTAGATGATACCGACAGGGGAGTCCCCTCGAGCATATTTGCTTGCTTTGGCGTGTTATTGGAAAGAGTCATAGAAGTGTTATGAGATATATTGATATCTATATTAACAGAAATATGATCTTTTTGCAAGGATTGACATATGCTCACGCTATTTTGCACTTTTTAGAGAGACTATGGTCTTTTTATTGGTAAATGCTTTGAGTCATTCGGGTCCATTTTCTTTTCCGTATCATGATTTTTTTACTCATCAGAATGGAAGGCTCGCGCGTGAGGCGGCAGGCATATTGATAAAAACCATACCGGTTTCTATACGTGAGGCGATTTCTATGCACTGCTCGAGATTATCTCCATATACACATCCACACAGACCAAATTCGGAGTTATTGGCTATGGAGATAGCTTCATCGAGATCTTTGACTCGTATGATGGAGGCAACAGGACCAAAGACTTCTTCTTGGTAGGAAGTCATGGAAGGAGTCACATCTGCCAGAACGGTTGGAGCATAAAAATATCCAGATCGATCCAATCGTTTTCATCCAGTGAGTAATCTCGCTCCTTGAGCAATAGTTTTTTGTACTTGAGTATCGATATCATCAAGGAGATCGAGCTTTGCCAGTGGTCAGAGTTCAGTTCTTGAATCTTTTGGATCTCAGATAATGAGTGAATTGGTCCGTTTTGTAAATGCTTCACAAAATTTCTCATAGTCTTGTTCTCGGACGATGAAACGTTTCGATGAATTGCATTTCTGTCCCGCATTGGAAACTCGTGCCATGACGGCTTCTTGCGCAACTTTCTCTATGTCGGAAGTATCTGCTACTATGAAAGCATCGTTTCAGCCGAGTTCGAGAATGGACGGTTTTAGGTATTTTCCCGCCAGTGATCCTATGATTTTACCAGCTCCTTCGGATCCTGTCAGATTGACTCCGGCAATTTCTGGTCTCGAGAGTATATATTCACTCTCCGAGCTTGAAATGATGATATTTTGATACACCCCCTCAGGAAATCATGCCTGGAGGAACAAAGCTTCGATTTTTTCTCCACAAAGTGGCACATTGGATGCGTGTTTGTAGAGTACGGTATTTCAGGCGAGTATGTTTGGCACTGCTGCTCTGAGCACTTGATTGAAGGGGAAATTCCATGGTGCAATACCAAAGATCACACCAAGAGGGTCGTATTGTGATGTGACTTGGAGTCATTCTGATTCGTAGGACTCATCAGAGAGTATTGCTTCGAAATTATTTGCAAACCAGCGAACCAATGTCGCAGTTTTTGCGATACCAGCCAAAGAAAAGCTGTAGAGCATACCCATCTCGTTCATTTCCAGCTCCGCAAGGGTCTCTTTCTCGTTCTCTATAATATCCGCCAACCGTAAAAAGAGAGCTTTTTTCTCGGTACTGGGAGTGTGTTTCCAGACTCAGTATGCATGGTGAGCAGTAGTTATTTTATGATCGAGGAGATTTCGGGTGAGTGTGGTGAGCTCAGCATTTACTTTCTCTGTATATGGATTTATGGAGCGTATGGTAGACATGATAAAAATATTTACGTGTTAAGATATCTCTTGTGGGTAATCAAACATAAGTTCTATAATCTTGAGCCCTTTTTCTTTATTTGCCTTAAGAAGGGTAGGAAGATACTCATTTTTGTCTCTTACCTTGTATCCGATTCATCCGAAACTCTCGGCGAGTTTAACAAAGTCAGGATTGCCGAAATCGAGCCCCCACATAGGAAGATTTCCTCCGACCTGTTTCCATTTGATCATCCCATAGCTTTGATTATTGAGAACCACCACCGTAAGATCTCATCACAAACGTACCACTGTTTCCAGGTCTCAGAGATTCATAACGAGTCCACCATCTCAGGTGATTACGACCACGTTTTTCTCAGGATGTATTCGTTTTGCTTCCATACCAGAAGCGACTCCTGCTCACATGGTTGCGAGCGCATTATCGAGGAGGAGGGTATTGGGAGTAAAGCAAGTATAATTGCGTGCAAACCATACTTTATAGAGTCCGTTGTCGAGTGCGACTATATCTTCTTTTTCGAGAGCCTTTCTTGTATCATTTACCAGTTGTCTTGGTCACATGATAGCATCATCTTGGCTCTCTCTGAGAATATTTTCTTGGATACTTTTCGTGTACGCTTTTTTTATAGCGTAAATGGCACTAAAATCCCATCGACTCGTATCGATCGTAAGCTCTCCGAGTTCCCAGAAAGTATGTCCGATATCTCCAATGATCTCAAGATATGGCTCGTATACGGAATCGAGACTGGATTCATAAAAATTGATATGAATAGTGCGTGTCCCACCACTTCCGATCAGATGTGTAGGCTTCTCGATAGGATCATATCCGACCGAGATGATGAGGTCGCTTTCTTTGATGGCTTTATGTAGGTAGTCACCAGATGTGAGCGCGGCGGTTCCAAGACACTGAGGAATGGACTCATCTACTACCCCTTTTCACATTTGTGACGTAAAAAATGGGATATTATATTTCTCTATAAAGAGAGAAAGATATCGGGTAATCTGTTTTCTATTGGCTCACGCTCCGATCAGGATAATAGGTGCCTCGGCGTTCTCGAGTTCTCGTTTGAGAGATTGTATCGCTTTCTCGTCTGCGACGGGTCTTCTGATTTTATGCAGATCGGTAAAATTTGGAGATATATCTACCTCTTCCGCTGCTATATCTTCAGGAAGTTCTATGAGTACCGCTCCAGGACGCTCTGCCTTGGCTATACGAAAGGCATTATCTATAGTGTGAGGAATTCTATATCCACTCACCACCTGACTTGCAAACTTGGTGACAGGTTTCATCATAGAAACGACATCTATGATCTGGAATAGTCCCTGTTTGGATTTTCTGATCGGTTTCTGTCCAGTAATGAGGATAGTAGGGAAGCCCCCAAGTTGTGCATAGGCAACGCCGGTCATCATATTGGTGGCACCGGGCCCGAGGGTTGCGATCGCTACTCCGGGTTCGCCCGTTAATCTCCCATAGGTGGCTGCCATAAAAACAGCAGTTTGTTCGTTTCGTGTCAGGATGAGCTCTATCGCTCCTGATTTGCGTACCGAATCTATGAGATCGAGATTCTCTTCGCCAGGAACTCAGTAGATGGTTTTGACTCCATGTTGGATTAATTTTGCTACAAATAGATCGCTTGATTTCATAGATTGTAGATATATATGATTAATAAAAAGCAATTGCCCAATAAATTTATACTATTATCAGGCATTAAAACTGTATTATGCCGAAACGTGTCCATAGATTCGGAGATCTACCGAGTGAGGTGCAAAGCCTGCCGGAAGTTGTTGAAAAATCAGTTCTTGGGGAATGTGTATGTCATATATCGCACCCGTAGTATCATCTACGAAGTGTGCTATATGCCCATCCATGCTCCGTTCAAAGAGTGCTTTCGATCCGATTCCTGATATTTTTTTTAGGAGTCATTTTTCTGTCAGTTCTTCTACATTTCTGTATATTGTTGAAAATCCAGCCTGTGGATGGAGGGTTTTGATTTGTTCAAAAATACTCTCTACAGTCAAATGATTGTGCGTGCAGATATTGAGAATATCGGAGTGATAAAAATGTGTTTTCATATACAGTGATTATAAATATGTATGCATAGTATATACAAATTTTATTTAAAACAAGAATAATTATCATTTTGATTTGCTTTTTATAAAAATATGTATACTCTAAATGAGAATTATTCCTATTTTGAATAGTTCTTTCATTTTTATATCGTTATATTTATCTATTATGCAAGAACAAGAATATTATATAGAAAGTACTGTAAAGATTGATGAGCAAGCTCCGTCGTTCTCTATGCCTTTTTATGATCCGAAAACAAAAGATCAAGGACATATGGACTTAAGCGATCTGAAAGGGAAGTGGTCTGTTCTATTTTATTATCCGGCTGATTTTACTTTTGTATGTCCGACTGAGCTCAAAGATATGGCAGATTGTGAGGCAAAATTTCAGGAGATGTGAGTAGAGATCCTCGCTTGTTCGACCGATACTATTTTTAGTCACAAGGCATGGACAGAACATGAAGGTCTCATGAAAAATTTCCCTTATAAGATGTTGGCAGACCATACGACCGAGTATGCTCACATATATAATATCCTCGACGAAAAGACGGGGATTGCTGGACGAGGAACTTTTATCATAGATCCAGATGGTATCATTCGATGAATCGAAGTGACTTCTGGTCCCCTTGGTAGAAATAGTGCTGAACTTATACGTAAAATCGAGGCATTGCAATTTATGCGAGAGCACCCAGGACAGGCATGTCCGGCGAAATGGTCTCTCGGTGCCAAGACTCTTACTCCAAATATCAAAATTGCGGGGTCTGTCTACGAAGCACTTCAATCTTAACCTATCAATCTAAACTTGTTTATATGGTACATGAACTCAATGAATCGAATTTTCAAAATTTTATAAGCACCGGCTTGGTGTTGGTTGATTTTTGGGCAGATGATTGCAATCCGTGTAAAGAGATGCTCGGCATACTTGAAACATTTGCATCTCACGCTCCAAAATCTCTCAAAATCGGTAAGCTGAATGGAAATGCCAATATCTCTATCGTTCAACAATATAGAATCATGAGTGTCCCATCTCTTATATTTTTCTTGGAGGGTAAGCCGGTAGAAATGCTTATCGGAGTACAAACTATTGAAACACTTAATCAGAAGTCAAATACACTTTTAGCTTCATAACTTTCATTCTATGAACTCATCACAAAACGATGCTTTTGCAAATGCTCAAACACAGCTTTCTTTGGCATATGATATCTTGAAAAAGAATGGACCTATGTCCAATGCCTTTGCTATGATACGAGAACCGATGCGAGTACTAGAAGTCCAGATACCCGTTCTGATGGACGATTGAACACTCAGGATGTTTCAGGGGTTTCGTTCTCAGCACAATGATTCACGATGACCTTTTAAAGGAGGGATTCGTTTTCACCAAGATGTGAATATCTCAGAAGTAAAAGCTCTCTCTGTCTGGATGACCATGAAGTGTGCGGTCATCGATATTCCACTCGGTGGAGGTAAATGAGGTATTGTCGTAAATCCAAAAGGACTTTCCGAAGCAGAGCTCGAACAACTCTCGCGTGGATATGTTCGTTCTATCTACAAATATATAGGCCCTACGCAGGATGTGCCTGCTCCAGATGTGAATACGAATCCAAAGATCATGGCTTGGATGATGGATGAGTACTCACGACTGGTATGAGAGTATGCTCCAGGAAGTTTCACTGGGAAGCCTCTTACTTCTGGATGATCCAAGTGACGATGAGCAGCAACTGCCAAGGGTGGATTGTACGTACTCTCGACCATCCTCGCTCTCAGAAATGAAACACTTGCTGGCAAAACAGTCGTTATACAATGAGCATGAAATGCCGGACTCACGATGGCTTCACTCCTATCTTATGAGTGAGCAAAAATTGTCGCAATTTCGGATTCTGAGGGTGGTATATACGATTCAAATGGCCTCGATGTACATAAAATACAATCTCTCAAAAAAGAGAAGAATTCGGTGACTGCTTATGTTGGTGCAACCATCATATCTGGTCATGAGGTACTGGAACTTCCTTGTGATATCCTGATTCCAGCAGCGCTTGAGAATCAGATTACTCTTGAAAATGCACACAAGATACAGGCATGACTCATACTCGAGCTCGCAAATGGACCTATTACTCCCGAGGCTGATGTTATTCTCTCGGCACGCAAGATTGATGTCATCCCTGATATCCTTGCCAATGCATGAGGGGTGATGGTTTCTTACTTTGAACAAGTGCAAAATGCATCGAATTATTATTGGGATGAATCTGAAGTGGATCAAAAACTGAGGCTTAAAATATCTCATGCCGCAAAAGATGTATTTGACACTGCCTTGAAACACGGAACTACCTATCGTCTTGCCGCCTATGTCATAGCTCTCCAAAGAGTATTTACGAGCATGAAAGACAGACAAAATATCTCTTAAATCTCCTTAAAATATGTACGATCTCGTTATTATATGACTCGGAAGTGCTGGTTTACCTGCCTGAATGTATGCATCTAGATACAAGATAAAAAACCTTATTATCGGTTCGCAAGATGGATGAGCCCTGGCAACAAGTCATCGTGTTGAAAACTACCCATGAATCCTCTCGTCTCCCGGCAAAACTATCATGCAAACTTTTAAGGAACACGCACTATCTTCTGGATCCGATATACTTTTGGATCAAGTCGTTTCGGTATCCCGAGACAGTAATAATATATTCACGATAAAAACCAATACCAAGGAGATCCAATCTAAGTTTCTTCTCATGGCTACGGGAAATAACTATAAATATCTGGGCGTAAAAGGGGAGCGTGAGTTTCTCGGGAAAGGAGTATCTTATTGTGCGAGTTGTGATGGTATGTTTTTCAAGGACCGAACCGTAGTGGTCGTATGAGGTGGAAATACCGCCCTGACTGAAGCTCTGTATCTCTCTTAGCTTTGTACAAAAGTCTATCTGGTGCATAGAAAAGATACATTTCGTGCTGATGATGTCTGGATAGATCAG
>CALREC010000031.1 GCA_943355085.1 Candidatus Altimarinota bacterium | reverse complement strand
CTACGCTTCATAAAATAAACAAAAAACCACTCACACCAACAGACCTGGAAATGAAACAAAACAAAAGAAGTCGAAGTGCAAAACTGAGAATAGTAGAAAAAAGATAAACGAACATTTTACTTCCAGAACTATGCAAAGCGAAGTAATTTGGGTGCAAATCGAGTACCAGAGCGAACCGTGCAGCTGTACGGCGAACGAGGAAACGGAGATTTAAGCTCAAAGAACGAGTTTTTCCATAGTGTCACCCTTTGAGCCTATGAATGCAAACATACTGGTCATGAAACGAGGTACTTTCCCATTTTTCTCAGAGAGAAAAACATCCAGAGAAAACTATCGTTTCAGTTTTACACAAACCTATGTTCTTGCTCTTTTTATGATCGGTACTCTCGGTATATATTATGTATGGATTCTCAATATAAATGCAACCAAGGGGTACAATATCCGTAATCTTGAAATTACTCGAAAAAACCTTACTTTTGAGGAGAATCTTGTCAATATTCGCATAGCAGAAGCAGAGTCCCTTGATACTCTTACTTCCAACTCCATGATTGAGAAAATGGAAAGTGTGGATAATCCTGGATATCTGGTACTTAAAGACTCACATCTTACCTTTAATAAATAAACCAGAGCAAAAGGTTTTTTAACCCTCTATACACCCGTGCCAGAAACACTCAAGCGCCTCATAGACTTTATCTCATACATGCCCTGAATCGGAGAAAAAACTGCGATAAAACTCGCATTTTTTTTGCTCAAAGCAAATGGTGCGTATGTGAAAAACTTTGCCCGAGAACTTGAAAAGCTTCAAACCGATGTACGTGACTGTACCACATGCTTTGGACTCACCGATGGCAATAAAACAATCTGCACTATCTGCTCAGACGAAACACGAGAACGAAATACTCTCTGCGTGGTAGAAGATTATCTGGATATGCTTTCGATCGAACGACTCGGAATATTTCATGGATACTATCATGTCCTCGGAGGTTCGATCTCTCCGGTTCATGGACGCATGCCAAACAATTTACATTTTAGTGAGCTCTTTGAGCGAATACAAACAACACCCGAGATCCAGGAAATCATCATAGCGACAAACCCAAACATAGAAGGCGAAGCAACCAATCTCTATATAGAGGAAAATATTCCTCGCAAAACCCTGAAACTCACGAGACTTTCCAAGGGGCTTCCAAATGCTGGATATATAGAATATGCTGATGATATTACCCTCATCAATGCATTCAAAGGACGTGTTGGTCGATAAAAAACTCCTGCATGATTATACAAATGGCGACAGAAAGATATTTTTAGATCTATCGATCTATATCAAAATGTTTTTTGGTAAATCTCACTTGATTTCATATATTGAAGATATATACTCTATTCCAAGTATATTATATCTAGCCATAAAAAACCATGAAGAGACTTACAGCCGTGATTATGTTTCTTTGCTCGATTCCGAACTGTCTTTGGGCTCATCCACTCGATATTTCTTCGTCTACATATACGATCCAAGGGAAAAACATAGATGCAGTTACCTATTTTCATACCTACGAAGCAGAAAGGCTACTTCGAGAGCATAAAATCAATCTCGATACGAGTGAAGATTATTATACAAATAGTCATATATTTGAAAGCTATATTCGAGAGAGGGCTCGGGTACAAAATAATGGAAAAACATGTCAGATATCAGACATAAAACTCATCCGCAAGGAAATGTATGAGCTCATATCTGAAGGTCTTGGTGCGGAGTATAGATTCACGTGCACTGAAACAATTCAAACCATCACTGTGATCCTTGAATTTTTTATGGAGTATCAACTCCAAACCAATAGACTCAGACTCTATGATCTGAATCCTGGCGGAGATGGGACAGCACCGATCGCATATAAAGTACTGAACCCTCTCATCACCAGTTATACCCATAATCTCGGAAATAGTACTGTAGAAAAACTCAGCGATACGGATGGTGATATGATACCCGATGAGGAAGAAAAAATATACAGAACTGACCCGAGTAAAATCGATACTGATGGAGATCTCTATACTGACTACGAAGAAGTAACCATGGGTTGGAATCCAATAAGCGCAAATGTAGGACCCGGACAAACCAAGCGTGATCATATGCCGGAAGTTCTGATCTCACTTCCGATAGATACCGCACAGAGTCAGCAAAGTAACGATCTATACCATGCTCGATACATCAAACAAACAAATCTCCTAGATACAGGTTTTGGTAATATGCAATTACGCGATACTCTCAAGGCCATCACAGAAGCTTTTAAAGATATTTCTTTCGGGAATTTTTGGTATATATTTGGGCTTGTGGTACTGCTCGGATTTGTTCATGCTATCGGACCAGGACACTCAAAATGATTCTTAGTTTCGTATATACTCGATCGTGAAAAGGGCTTTTGGCACTGACTCATGTTTGTGACGATCTTTTCACTCGTACATCTCGCTGATATAATATTTCTCTTCCTCATCACCAAGATATTTTTCTCCCTCTACGATCCGACAGAATATATGGTCATGATTCAAAGAGTGAGCATAGCCATACTCTTTTTCTTGAGTATATATCTTTTTATACAATCAATACGAGCACTCAAGACCAAAGTAAACCAAGAAAAAATAATCAAAAAATCTCTCGGCGGTGGAGTACTGCTGGCATTTATTGCTGGACTGGCCCCCTGTAGCTTTGGATGGAGTATATTTTTGGTACTTTTTTCTATGGGAAAAGTGGCCTGGATTCTCCCACTTCTCTTGGCTCTGGCAATCTGAATATGGATCTGTTTATTTTGTATACTCATCATAACACTCTTTTTTCGGGATCGACTCTACAATCGGTTCAGCATACTTCCCCACTATTCTTCCATAGTGTCATCTGGGATTTTAATCATACTCTCCCTATATCTCTTCTTTCTTCTTATATAGAAGTTATTATATTTTTTGTTTGTAAAGTATGAAATTTTTCATATAGTGCGGATATTATCTACCCACAAATATAATCTACCCTATCAGTTATGTCAGATACTATCTATTTATGAAAACCACCGCTCATAAATCCTATCACAAAAAGTGATTATCAAAGGATGATTTTACCTCATGCACTCGTAGCCAAAGAGATACAAAAACGTGTAAGCGATGTATCTTTCTGGGACAAAATTAAACCTTTAAAAAAAAACTGATATTCATGATAATAATGCTATCGCATCAGGGGAAGATATAGAACATGCAAAAAAAGAACTTATCTGAGAACTTCAAAAACTCGAACAGCTTACTGGTAAGAACAAGCATATAATAATAGTGGCAGACAAGTGCTTCACCAATAGACAACTCATCATACTCATCAAAGACATTCTCTGAAAAGAAAACTTCAAAAGATTTGTAAAAATCGTGAATATCAACTACGAAGCACCGGCTGATGTACATTATCTCGAGGAAAATCTCGCCACCAATCATTCTTTGTTTATTTTTGGGGGGAGTCTTTCTGATCCACACAGTATGCATCCCTCGCACCACAATTCTCCACCCTCAAAAATGGTCAAAGAGATAGCAGACCCCTATGCATCACCGTATCTCAATAAACGTGCTATCGTGGTATGTTTTGCCAATCAAGATGCAGCAAATAATATATGAAATAATGATACAGGGATTACTGCCACTCTTCAGTGACCTGCCCAATTTTGACCATCCAATTGCAACATCCTACGACTGAAGTATGTAAATCGCATCTTTTCAGAAGTACTTGCTTGACTCACAAATAATTCTACAAACTCGAATTTTTCGAGCGTATTTACTCGCAGTGGATATGTGAATTTTAATCTTCTGAATGCCGAATGAAATCTCTGAGTTATACCACTTATCCAAGATCACATAACATCTGGGATTGTCGGATGGGGTTCTAAAAATGGAAACATCACCTGAGTACAATTTCATCCTGAAATCAGTTTCCTCACAAAAACACATGATACACGTAAACATCTGAAAGAAATACTCCCAAGCGATACTCGGGATAAGTTTTTGAATAATTTTGATGTCGCTGGAATAATCAAGCGTGATATAGGTGAAGCATTTTATGTCTTTGCTATGCTTGCGTATATCAAAGATATCAACCAATCCCATGCTAAAATACTCGCTATCGGAAAAAATCAAAAAATCAATGACTTTGTTGGATACATGGATTGTATGGATAGAATAAGACAACTATTTTCACGCAGAGTAAATTTTATCATAGAAGACCATGCCCATCTAGAGATACAAGAACGACAAAAAAAACTCTTGGATAAAATGGATCAAGAAGGGGTTATTAAGTTCTTGACTGACCTGGATTGGCAGGTAGGAAGGGATGAAAGGGAGGCATCTAAAATGGCTGGATTAAAATCAATGGCCAGTCTCATAAAAGAGCACCATGGATTAGTACTCAATAAACTCAAGGTAGAGAAAAAAAATTATATAGTTCGCGATCTCTGAGCATGAGATGGGAGTACGATTAAAAATCTCTATGAGAAAGTTCATGGCCGGGATATTATATACTATTGAACGGGTGACTATCTGTATTTTGATCTCTTTGCTGCTGTCAATATCCCAAAATTTAGCAAAACTATCCCCAAGGAGTTGCGAGTATTGTTTGTAGAAAAAGTAGTAGCAACATTTAAGCAACTCGATGGTGATTTAACTCTAAAGAGACTCAATCAAGCAATAGAACAGGCGACATTTAGTAAAGATGATACGATCATGGACTCCTCCATGACCAACAAAAAAACTTCCATGTTTGCAAGTGAAAAATGACATCCTCTGAGCATGGATATACAGGCGAATTTTGAAAAGAATCTTGTCAAACTGAATCGACTAGGAAAGTATATTACCACAAATATCTATACTCTTTTTTCAGGATATCTCGAACGTATTTATATATCCAAATTTAATGATCTCTATATCGATGATAATGTCATCTCTCAGATAGATTTTCAGTACTCCATACGTGCCACTTCGCATGTAGGAGGCCGTGAATGGATGAAAATTATTTCAGAACATTGTAATTATTCAGCAAAACTCTGAAGTATATTTATAGATAATGGCGTCAATCAATCCTACACATCAATTCCACGTCTAAAAGAATTACATAATATATCCACGGACATCACGAGCTGTGATTTTAAGCTTGTTTACAACCGCAAAACCAATAGCTTTAGTTCTGTGATAATCACTCATGGGACGCCTTATGGTGAAGCATTCTGGAAAAAGCACCTCGATAAAGATCATGTAATTGTTTCTGTAAAGGAGGCGTATGATGCAACATTTTTTAAACTTGAATATTTTATACGAACATTCATCGTATCTGGATTCAGAAATAATATAGTATTTCGTGATTTTAACGATCAAATAGTTGATACTCTTACAAATATAATGCATGAGCTTAAGAACGGCAGAAAAGATAACATACCAAATCTCATACTCACACTCATCAATCATATTGCAAGAAACTACAAAAATATCAACATTCATTATGATGAAATAAACAAAGAAGAGCTCGAGCGCTATAATATCGATGGCGAATATCTTCATAATATCCTCGGGCCAGATATATCACTACCAAAATGGCTCAATACCGAAGCTCATAGAGTCAACTAGGCAAGTAACTCAGGAGTTATATATCCGTGCAAGTAGCAATAGAAAAATAGAAAGTACTCCCCTTTCCTTCTATAGATTTCACACGAAGATCACTGTCGAAGTGTGCAAGTATTTTTTTACATATATAGAGTCCAAGTCCAGTTCCATTGACAGATTTTTGCAAGTAATTATCCACCTGCTTAAATTTCTCAAATATACTCGATAAGTGTTCTGGTGGGATACCTATACCGGTATCTATGGCCTCAAATAAAATAGCACCACCCTGAAGAGAGAGACGAAGAGTCACGGTTCATCCAGCATGTGTAAATTTGAGAGCATTGCCGAGAAGATTTATAAGCACCTGACGTAACTTGGCCGCATCAGCAAAAATTACCACATCCTCAACCTCAGGCATGCATTCACATATAAGAGTGAGGCCTCGTTGCTTTGCAAGAAATGACAATCCTTCTACCACCATGCGAGAAATCTCTGCTGGCGAGATATTCTCATCACTAAAATCCATCTTACCAGACTCAAGCTTCGCTATATCTAGCATATCATTAATCATATCAATAAGGCGTTTCGATTCATCGATCACGATATCGAGAAAATGTTGAGTTTCTTCAGATATATCACCCGCGTCTCCATCTCGGATCATTGTCAGATATCCTCGTATACCAGTCATTGGAGTACGAAGCTCGTGTCACACAAGAGAGATAAATTCATCTTTTACTTGGTTGAGCTCTTGAAGCCTCTGTGATTCATCTTTGACTGCTTGTATCTCTCGTAAATCTGTCATAATTCCTGCTGTTCAGCCATTTCAAAGAGGCGTTCACGAAAGAAGCACGGGTACAAGGACTCAGCTTTTTGATCTGAGAACTCATTCGTATTTCGAGTTTTCACCTTGTTTTCTTAGAGAATTATTTTTTTTTACTGTTTTTGTACTTTCTTCGTCCCAAAAAACATAGGACTCCTTTCCTATCATCTCCTCAAGAGAATATTCCATGATACGGCAAAAATTGGGATTTGCATAAACAGTACGTTCATTTTCATCACCTATCCATATACTCTCGGTCATGGCATCAAGTATATTTTTATACTCGATATTTTTAAGAAAGGCATTGTTATTTTCTGGTATATTAGTCATATTGATTGAGTAAGTCACCTACGTGTTGAATAAGGTCTTTTGGGGTAATGGTAGCTTTCAAAAGAAAATCGTCTGCTCAGAGAGCAAAACACTTTTCACGATCTTTTCGTTCATTGAGATTTGAAAAAATAATAATTTTTGTTTCATCAAATCGGTTATCTGAACGTATTTTTTCAAGAGCCTCAAAACCATTCATATTAGGCATCATGATATCAAGTATAATAAGGTCAGGAAGAATAGATCACTCAAAGATAAATTTTATAGCTTCTAGTCCATCAGAAGCGAGGTGCACTTCATACCCCTCGCGTTTCAGTTTATAGATATACATCTCTGAAATTAAAATATTATCTTCTACTACTAAAATAGTTTTTTTTTGTACCTGAAGTACATCCAATGATTCTTCCATATGTAAGGTATAAATAATAATATTGACACTATAGCATATATGCAAAAAAAATGCAAAAAAATTGTTTTTATTAAGATGAGCTAATTCATTTTGGGGCTTATCCCGAAAATCTGGGGACTTTTTTAAAAAACTAAAATATATGCTATACTGTATGGGTTAATCTCTAACCCAACATATAGTATGGAATATAACGGAATTCTTGAGCAAATGCTCACTCTCTATCTCCCCGATGGTACAGATCTCTCTCGATACAGGCAAGTGAGCGCTTGAATAGAGATGGATGATACCATCTCCCCGTATATCGCCCGGGTC
>CALREC010000030.1 GCA_943355085.1 Candidatus Altimarinota bacterium | reverse complement strand
GGACTAACTAAAAAAACAACAATCTCGCCTAGGCGAGATTGTTGTTTTTTTAGTTAGTCCTCGTACCCTCCTTCTCGATCTCTTTCGAGATCATAAAATTTCATATATTTTTTCTCAAATTTTAGATCAGCTCAGCCAACTGGTCCATTACGATTTTTTCGGACAAATACATTGGTTATGCCTTTATTTTCCGTAAATTCATCATAATAATCTTCCCGATAGATCATGAGAACCACGTCCGCATCTTGTTCGATCGAACCCGATTCACGTAGATCAGAGAGTATTGGCTCCTTGCTTACACGAGATTCAACTGCACGCGAGAGTTGCGAGAGTGCCATTATGGGGACTCAAAGTTCGCGTGCAAGAGACTTTATTCCACGACTGATATCCGATATTTCCTGTACTCGATTCATAGGATTTCCAGCACTCATGAGCTGGAGGTAGTCTATAACGATGAAATCCAAGCCAGACTCTATTTTGAGTCGTCGAGCTTTTGACTTTATTTCCAGAAGGTTTCCTCCAGGACTATCATCGATGTATATATTTGCCTTAGAAAGACGCTCGAGAGCATCACCCATGCGCATAAACTCTTCATCTTCCAGTAGTCCTTTATTGAGTTTCCAACTATCTACCCCCATAGTCGCACATATAAGGCGATCGGTGAGTTGTTCTTTGCTCATTTCCAGGGAAAAAACGGCAACATTTTTCCCGCTCTCGCCGATATGCTGTGCGATATTGAGAGCCAGAGCGGTTTTACCCATAGATGGACGTGCCGCGAGTATGATCATGTCTCCAGGCTTAAATCCGCCGATTTTTCCATCCAAACTTTTAAATCCAGTATGGGTTATGCCATCATTGGCATGATCTGGATTTTCGTGAATTTCTGCAAATTCCTCGTATCGGAGATTGATGATATCGCGTATATGTACAAGTTTATTTTGTATGAATGTCTGGGTAACTGTAAAGAGTGATTGTTCTGCCTTTTCGAGGAGCTTATTGATATCAGATTCCTCATCATATCCAGCCAGAAGTATGTCATTTCCTGCTTTTATCAGTTTTCGAAGAATCCCTTTATGCTTTACGATCTGGGCATACTGATATATGTTTGCACTCGTAAAAATAGATTCAGTCAGCTCTATGAGATAGGAATTTCCTCCGATTTTTTCTAAATTTTGACGATCATCGAGATATTCACGAATCGTGAGAATATCGATCGGTTTATTTCGCGTAAAAAGCTCCATCATAGCCGCATATATGAGACCATTATTTGGATCATAAAAATCTGCTTCTATCAGGAGGGCCGATACCTGAAACATGCCCTCTTTGTCTAGGAGGATAGATCAGAGTACTCATCGTTCAGCTTCTATGGAGTGTGGAGGTATTTTCATTTTATATGTAGTAATGGTGGCTATAGTGAATCAGATTTATTCCTCTGTTTTAAAATTATTTTCCATCTCTAATTCGAGTTCTATTTTTTTTATCAGATCCTGAATTTTGCTATTATAGGGGTCGATAGCGCGAATTTTTTTCAAACTATCAAGTCAAAAGACCCGCTCTTCGAGATTTATATGATTAATAGATACCAGATACAACATATCACTATTGTGTGGATTTTTTTTCAAAAAAATTTGAGCATACATATTAGATTCTCTATGAAGTCCTAATTGATGCCCGAGGTTTGCGAGCATATCGACTGTTTCGATGTTATTCTCATCTAAAGAAAGGAGTCTTTTATAGATTTCATACGCTATTTCATATTTTCCTTGAATCGAGAGTGCAAAGCCGAGTTTGAGGTAGAGCTCTGGATCGGTATCGTTCATAACGATAAGATCCTTATAAATAAGCTCAGCTTTTTTATAATCTCTATCCTTTTCATAGAGAGAGGCGAGCAGACAATTCAGATCTTTGTTAAATTTTTCTATGGAAAGCCCTTCTATGATACGTGCTCGTGCTTCACTAAATTCTCATCGTGCAATACGAGTCTTGATCATTTTTATGAGTTCTATGAGATATTGTTTTTCATCTCCAGAAAGCATATTTTTAATAGTATCTTTGTTCTCTTTTTGTCATATATCTACATCCTCTTGTGTATGCTTGATGGTCGTGACTTCGCCTTCCTGCGCATACGCTTCCTGTTCCTTTATAATGATATCAGCACTCTTTTTCTTTCATATAAAATTGCGTACTTTGAGGTACGAAAGAAAGAGGCTATGGAGCACATGAAATAATATATATATGAGATTAATCCCAAGAAAGATGATTTCATGCTTTACGAAAATATTTGAAAAGAAAATATCCATGAAGTGATAGATAAAATAGAATGATCCTATTATATAGATTTTTCATTTTTTTCAAGTGTACTCATATAATTGTAATTTTAAACGTTAAAATGCCGTAAACTACAGGAAGATAATTTTTTACTTTCCTGATCCAAAAAATATTTCTATTACCACATATCTTTGTATGAACCAAAATTTTTGGACGAGGTCATGCGATATTTTACAAAAGTACGCCCATAAAAAATCCACCCCTTCCGGAGTGGATTTTACTTGAAATTCATATCTTTACTTCATTTCTACACTCGATATTTTCGCGTATCCAGATCCTATATCATTTGCCTGAATTTTGTTGTTACTCACGGTGAAGAGCGTATTGTCGAGAAAGAGGTTGCGGACAATGAAATCGTTTGAGAAGTTCCACATCTGGCTCGCAAAGTATTCATTGACTGATGAATCTGTATAGCAGTATGTGGGAACATAACTAACGGAAGATGCACAATATTCTCCACCTCAAATCAACTTGTAGCACATAGGTTTGCTATCAGTAATAGAATACTGTTTGCAATCTTCTGTTCTTTGTACATCGAGACCACTACGATCTATATGGGTGATACGAGACTGTTCCTTAATTCCACCCGTTGGATCTATGCTCAGTGCAATGCTTCATTGCCAAGCATCACTATTACGATAGGTATTTGTTTTGTCATTGGCACTAGTCATAAGAGTGACCGGCATGAAGAGGAGATTTTTCTTGGCATACCATGTAAAGAGGCGAGGATTACTGAGCACCTCTGAGTATGATCCTATATCTCCGAGCGTGAGTGTCGAGAGTTGTTTTGGGTTTGCGACATCCGCTACATCGTAGAGATCCACCTTGATTCCAGCATTTTGCGTTCCTCCCCATTGATTGGTCTTGGTATCATATCCTATACCGATGAGATGAGTCGCATCATAGGGGTGTAGGTAGGTAGAATATCCAGGAATCTTTAATTCTCCGAGTATTTTAGGAGCTTTTGCATCGCTTAGATCTATCGTGAAGAGCGGATCGATCTGTTTGAATGTTACGAGATACAGTCTGTTTCCGATAAATCGGGAACTCTGAAATATCTCATCTTTTCCAATGTTTTGGAGTTTACCGAGAACTTGGAGCTTTGGATCCAGTACAAAGAGCTCGGTAGATTGTGACGGATAGTTATGACTCGTTACTAATCGAAAGTTTTCTGTCGTCGAATCCTCATCCATAGAGTATTGACTCAGGGGTGCCCCAGGAACGAGAGCAGAGGCTACATAAGAAGTGGAGTCACCGTTAATTGCGAGTTTATGAATGAGTGTATTTTGCCCCTGGTAGTAATACGGCATAATACAAAACATGCCTGGTGCACACTTAAAATCATAACTGCTAGACAGGTGAGAGGTGATGTACAGATTTGAAAGACTCATATGAATCTCGCTTACATCTCCAAAGAGCACTTTTGTCTTGGTTTCTTTGGTTGCATCAGCGGTATCGATAATCGAAAGAGTGACCAGACTTGGAGTAAATTCAAATTGCTTGATAGTCTCGGCATCGGGGAGTACATATTCTATATCTGAACATGTCGTATTGTCCTTTTTTGTTATATTGTATGAAAGGAGTTTTCCTTTTTGAGTAAAATTTTTCTCACTCTCCAAGGTGGTTCGTCGAAGCTCTGTTTTTTGTGGTTTTATCGTGGATCCCATAAAATCAGTATTGAATTTTGTTTCGTCCAGATTGAGACTCGTACCCTTTTGCATAGATCCATAGTACAGTTCATATGGAAACGAAAATTGTGAACTCGAGAGGAGATAGAGATATTTTCCGATCATACGAGACTCTGTTATATTTCCATCTGTCTCATAATATCTATCAATCTTCAGATTATTGAGATTGGCTATATCATAGACTACCACGACAGTCTTAGTTTGCCGATTGAACCAGTAGCGATATCCGTAATCGGTATTGTTGTATTTTGTCGAGAGTATAATAAGTTTCTTGCCCTGGAGGAAGAGCTTTGGATCAACAAAGCTCTCTGGGATCTTTATCTTTTTCAGAATAGAAAGTTCGGTCGCTGGAAATGCTTTAGCGATATAGACCGTATGATCTTTACTATTGTAATAATATACATTGGTTCCGTCGGTTTTGATAAGCTCAGATTCATCTACTCATGCAACCTGGAGATTTGTGTTAGATACATCTGTCGCGCTTGCTGGAGCTGTACTATCAGCACTTGCTCATTTGGCACTCTCCGACGAAGTGGCACTCGGAGTCGCTCCAAGTGATTGCTTGTCCATGATCGCATCTTGCATCATGAGAGGTTCACCGAGACCATAGAATCGACCATTGTAGGGGTGCGCACTGTAATAATCTTTGATAAAATTTTTCATGATACTTTCCATGGCATCACAGCTATTAAATTTTTTGAGTTTAAAATCTGCTGTCAGGGTTTTTGCATTGGCGTCCTGCTTGGTTTTATCAGTATCGATTAACTGGGTATCATCGGCGCTTGATGCAACATCCAAGCATTTGGGGATACCTTCTTGTATGCACATTCGCATAGTACAAGCAGCAACTCCGTTGTCCCCCATGCTACAGTTATTACATCCATCGGTATAGTTTTTACACTGCCCGAGATTTACCCCATTTACCATCACATCGGCCGCATGTAGTTGTGAAACTATTGCTCCAACTCATATTATTACCGGTATCAAAAAAGTATATTTCATAAGAAAAAAGAAAGGAGATAAAAGATCTTTCTGTGTGTTATAACGTATAGCTAAAAAAAGGTGACAAAATACTGGGGAAGTATAGGACTTTTTTAAAAAAAGTATAAAGAAAAAAACAAGACATATTTTATTCTTACTCACCAAATACCTGTGCATAGTATATCTGTCCGTCTTTTATCACATATCCAACTCACATTTTTATCCACTCATCGAGCATATTCGCTCGATGTCATCAGCTATTTGCTAATCCTATAAGGAGTATACGAAAACCTATATTACCACCTGCGATATTTTCCCCGATTCATCCGGTCACTTTGATCCCGTTCCTTTTCGCAGTCCCCCCTATATTTTCTCCCTGAGAATCCGTATGAGATAGATTATTATGTGTAGCCATGTCTTGAGCTTTTATGGTCGCCAGTGTATTCAGGGTATCATCAAGTACGAGTGATTTTTTTCCCAAGGAGGTACGTAGATTATTGATGAATATGAGAGATTCTTGATTGATAATCAAGCTATCGTCTTCATCTATATTTTTTTCGGTACTATCAGATATGCTCGGGAGAAGAGCAAGGACTTCGCCTTTTGTGAGTGGTCCATTATATGCAGCAAAGCCATTGCTATAGTTTACTTCTATCATATGTACACCGTTCTGTTTGAGAGGTATTGTTTGCTCAAAAACTATACCACGTTTCATGTATCCATCAGTATCTATGGCCTGCTTGTCGAAGGTATACTTTTCTACATTTCCATCAGGAAGTGTTATGATTATATCACTTTTTACTTGTTTTCATTTTTTTATTATTCACCGCACAACGAGATTTCCTTTTACGTCCTCAATACTTATATTTTCATTTTTCTCTTCCCTAAATCCGGGCGACAGAAGCATAGTTTTTTTGAATATAATGAGGGGCTCTGTGTAGGTGTCATGAGAAAAAGTCGTTGAGCTTTTTTGTGAAGTTATCTCGATAGAAACAGGATTGTTTGTATTCAGAGATTCAAGGGTCAGGGCCCGCATAGCTATAGATTCAAATCCTCTATATACAAAGGTCTCCGTATCAGTTCGGATCGTCAGAGTATGAAAATCTGAAGAAGGCATATGAATTATATAGAATGCAGTAAAGTCTGGTAATTCTATACGTTCTATATCCAATTTTTCGATTTGCTTTGGTATATCGCGAGGCGATGTATATTTTTTGGCTGCAAAAACAACATCTTTGAGTACGTTAATTTCCAAAAAAGTACTTGTTTTAAAACCGAGTCCCGATGCAAGTATGAGTTCATATATTCATGCTTCCTCAAGCGGAAAGTTATATGCAAAAGTGCCATCTCATCATTTTTTCATACCCAGAGTAATATCTTTTCAAGAAGGGGATTTCATATAAAGGATAGTGAAATCTTTCCCAAGCAATTCCGTCCCGGAAATATGAAGTGTTTCATTTTGCAAATACGTATTTGGAATATTTGCATCGAGAGTTATTCCGAGACTCGTGAACGTATCAGTTGGTATCGTTTTT
The DNA here is from genome assembly GCA_943355085.1 of Candidatus Altimarinota bacterium. Taxonomy (GTDB): domain Bacteria; phylum Patescibacteriota; class Gracilibacteria; order BD1-5; family UBA2023; genus UBA1545. The sequence continues at coordinate 977 of CALREC010000030.1, read as the reverse complement.
TTGACATAATTTTTTCATACAGGCCCTAGAGGGTGTATGGATCCCGGGATTTTACCGCTTGAGATATTTCACAGTATTCTAAATCCGGTCGTGGTAAGATCGGTTAGTCGTGGATATTTTGTACAATTCGGACGATCATTAATTTTTACTATGAGTGAAGTACCATTTCTCATTATCTGAGCCAGACTATTGAGTTCTACTTGACAGGTGGCAGCAGAAAAATATGCCTGAGAAAAACTATTTCCATTGGCGGTTCGACCTCATTCAAAACGATCTGCATAATACGTGATATCGGTATTATTTGATTCTTGTGGATTGCTCGGAATGTTTTTATGAGTATTTACGATCACTCTATCAAGCTGTCAGGACTGAATGCTTTCCATGGTTTCCTTGAATCTCAAACGGAAAAGCTTAACTTGTACCTGGAAAGACGTTTTGTCTTTTTTGATAAAAGCACTATCTATGGCCTTAAGAATCTCGCCGAGATCTGCTTTTTTTTGTTCTATATTCGATCGTGCATTTTCATCCAGCGCTATCTTGCTTGTTTTTGCATCTATACGGATATTGACTTGCTCGTATGTTTTCTGAATAAGAGGGACTGAAAAATTTGGGGTAGCAAATACCTCTGTACACACTATATCCACAGAGGAGAGTGCAATGAGAGCGAAGAGAAAAAGTTTTTTCATAAAAGTCTATTTTATAAATAAATAAGTATGACTATCTGATGCTATAGCTTCCATCCATTTCCATTTTAATGACCCCGCATACCTCCATCATTGAAAGCTTAAAAGCAATGGTTGCAACATCTATATCAAGCACATCTTCTATGCTTGATATAGTACGCGAGCCTTCTCAGAGTAACTCATAGAGAGCTTGTTCTATTGGATCATCAAATTTTTTCGGTATTACAAGACTGATATTATTGTCTATTACAGTCATAGTTTCATATTCACTGAGTATATCTATGGCTTGTATGA
>CALREC010000029.1 GCA_943355085.1 Candidatus Altimarinota bacterium | reverse complement strand
CATGGTTATGATCATGTTTTGTACACTTAATTCCTCCTCTTTGTCGAGATCAGCTCGCAATATCGGGTCATATTTTGCAAAGTCGCTTGTCACTTTTGCACCAGGTCATACTATGCTTCCGTTTGAAAGTTTCTTTTTCCCACCGACGTATATGCGTCCGTTATTTTCAATATCTCCATTCCCGAGTATGAGATTTCATGTCACTTTTAGTTTTCCATTTACGGTGAACGTTGAGCTGTTGCTTACGTCAAAATTTCCATAAACATAGAGATTTCCGTCTATGACTATGTCAGTCACATTCCCGATACTAAAATTACCATTCTTTATCTCAAAGCTCTTCACTTCAAAATCATCAAGATTCGAAACATTCTCGTCTTCATCGGCATTGTTCATGAGAGATTTTTCAGTGCCTAAAATATTATTTGTCAAAGAATTTGTCGGCATGTTCATATATCCAGAACTCATATCGAGCGCAAATACACTCGGAGAAATCGTACTAAGAATAATCGTACTTGTCGCAATATAACGTAAGTGTTTCATAGAAATAAGGGGTTAAGATATAAAACACGTCCAAAAGTATATATGAGATTGGCATAATTGCAATTATTTTTTCATTTTTCGAAATTTTCAATATACTCTCACGCAATATATATTGAATAGTAATTTCTATGAAAAGACACGAACTCTTTTTTTGAATCATCAAGGTACCTATTGAATGACTCATTGTTTTTTGTGCATTTTTTCTTGCACGAGATATTCGTCTTATCACTGATCTTATACCCGATGTACATCTTCCTATTCAGACCATAGACACAAATCATCTACTACCATTTGCTCTTATAGGCTCACTATTGTACATAGTGCTGGCCACATTTGCTGGATTGTATAAGATGAGAATTTATCAGTCGAGAATCCGAGAATTGTCTGATATCCTACTGGTTTCGCTCTACTGGTTTTTTATATATATTGCTCTTTTGTACCTTTCTTTTGGGTTTTTATATACCGCACAGATTCCGCGTCTCATTGTCTTATTTACGGTCATTATAACAATGATTATCGTTATATTGGAGCGCAGAATTCTCGATAAGATCGAAACTCTGCTTATGGAAAAAAACGTACTCGCAAAGACCAAGATCATACTCATAATGAGCGCCGAGAATGTCGATATTATCGATACCCTTGAAAAATCTTCTATGTATGAAATTGTCTGATATGCACATACAGATGATATGCATCATAATAAAATACGATATATTTGATGAGCTCACGAGATTGTTTCTGCTTTGCAATCTCAAACTATTGATGAACTACTCATTATACAAAATGATTTTTCTCGCGAAGAATCACATCTTATTTTTGAGTATGCTCGTATTTACGGGGTGCGTTATCGGTATCTGGCAAACTTTTTTGAGACCACAAAAATCAATACTGAGATTTCATTTATTGGAAAAATCCCTGTTATCGAGATACAAAATATTGGACTGAATCCCTGGTGACGCGTTTGGAAAAGAGTATTTGATATTATTTTTTCCTGCATAGCACTCATAGTATTGTCTCCACTTTTTTTGATTGTCGCGAGTATCATATTCCTCCAGGATTACCATAATCCTCTCTATAAAAGCAAAAGAGTATGAAAAAATGGACATATATTTGATATGTACAAGTTTCGATCTATGGTAATGAGTGCAGAAACAGAAAAGTGAAAATTACTCTCTAAAAATGAACGTAAAGATGGACCTCTTTTTAAAATAGAAAACGATCCTAGGATTACTGCATTTTGAAGATGGATAAGGAGACTCGACATAGACGAACTTCCTCAGCTTTATAATGTACTAATCGGTAACATGAGCCTTATCGGGCCACGTCCCCATCTCGGCGAGGAAGTAGAACTATATAAAGAATATCAGAAACGAGTACTCACCCTTAAGCCATGAATCACGGGTATGGCACAATCCCACTGACGCCATCAAAACACTTTCGATGATGAAGTGCGATTGGATACATTTTATATCGAAAATTGGAGTTTGCTTCTCGATATAAAAATACTTTTCAGAACTATAGGAGTAGTATTGAGTAGAAAGTGAAGATAATAAGAGGCAGATGGGATATATATATGGTATACTTAATATTATCCCTAGATGCTCTGATATTTCTCGATTTGTTATTTTCTCGATTCAGTTTTGCAAAAATACCATTTTCTATATAATCCCAAACACACATATCCATTCTCTATTCATATATTAATCTATCATTTTATGAAAATCCCACTTTCTTGGATCTCTGAATATACTGATATATCTTGACTTCTCAAAGAGCAGTGAACGAAAAAACTCGCTCATCTTTATTCCATTCATACAGCTGAGATTGATGGTATCGAGGAGATAGGAGGTGAGGATAAGGTCATCATAGCAAAAGTCATATCGACTCGTCCACATCCAGATTCCGATCATCTGAACCTGGTAGACCTTGATGCTGGGAAGCTCGGAAATCGCTCCATTGTATGTGGTGCTGAAAATGTACGAACGGCAAAATACGTGGCATTGGCTCTTGTGGGTGCCAAGCTGTGAGCGAATCGTGATTTTGAGATCAAAACTTCCAAGATTCGTGGAGAGGTGAGTGAGGGTATGATCTGTAGTGAAGATGAGCTCTGACTCCAAGAAGAACGTGCTTGAGGTATCATGGTGCTTGAAAAGCATTTTTCAGAGAGTTTGCTCGAGTCTCGCTTGGGGACACCTTTTTATGATCTTGAGATCAATATCCCAGGCAATTGACGCGACGCGTATTCTTTTTCGCTCAAAGATACGGTATTTGAAATCGATAATAAGTTTATAACCAATCGTCCTGATCTTTTCAGTGTGGAGGGAAATGCACGCGAATTTGGAGCGATATTTTCACTTCCGTTCAAGCCGTATATTGCCAAGCTTCCTACAATTTCGGAGAAACTTCAGGTAAATATAGAAACCCCAAATGTACTTGCTTACGACCTTATTTCTATAGACAATATTCAAGCAGGAGTATCTCCGTTTGGAATCGACTTCATGCTTCGTAAGGCAGGAATCTCTCCCAGGTTTGATCTCGTGGATATCACCAATTATATCATGACGGAGCTCTGACAGCCAATGCATGCGTTTGATGCAGAAAAGATAGTAGGTCATATAACTGTTCGTCAGGCACGAGAAGGTGAGACGCTATTGGCACTGGACTCTAAAGAATATGCGCTCACGCCCCATGATATAGTTATTGCGGATTCAGAGAAAGTATTGGCAGTTGCAGGGGTTATAGGAGGTATGGGCTCAGCCATCAGTGAAACCACAAAGCATGCATACTTTGAATCTGCATGCTTTGACCCGGTATCTATTCGATTAACATCACAGCGTCTTGGTCTCAGAACCGATGCATCTATGCGTTTTGAAAAGTCTCTGGATCCGACTCTCGCAAGTCGTGCTCTGCCGCGTGTATTTGATTTGCTCAAATTTCTTGGAAAACCCATCCATTGTAATGGTGCTTTCTCGTATCTCGATGAGTCAAAAGTTCGTCATACAAATATCACGACCGATCTTGTTTTTATAGAAAAGAAACTTGGACTCGCGATATCCAAAGAACGTACAGAGGATATTCTCAAGCGTCTCGGATTCCATGTTTCTTTTATGGATTCACAGTCATTCCAGGCACTCGTGCCATCCTGGCGTGCAACCAAGGATATTAACATAAAAGAAGATCTGGTAGAGGAAATTGGTCGAATAAATGGATATGAACGTGTGCCTCACACTCCGATTACGGGACCATTTTCGATCGCAAATAAAAATCCTTCTATTGAACTTCGTAACCGCATCAATACATATTTTTCTTCAAAAGGTCTTTTCGAAGCATACAACTATTCTTTTTCCAATCAAACCAAAGATGCAGCGATTGGATACACGAGCGATATTAATTCAGTGCATATTCAAAATGCATTCAATGTAGAGTATACAATGATGCGTCGTTCTCTTTTGCCAAATCTCTTGGACATAGGGAGGGAGAATCTCAAACAACAGAAAAAATTTGCATTTTTTGAACTATGAAAAATTTTTGAGAAAATCTCGGAAGGTGTATTTACAGAAAAAAAGTCGATCGCAGGAATTTTTGTGGGAGAAAATATGAACACGATCCGAAGCATACTCGATGGATTTCTCCGAACTATCCTCCCAGGTATGACGTTTTACATAGAACAGGGGGTTGAAAATAAAGATATCCTCCATCCCAATAAATCTGGGCGATATATGGTCGATGGTACAATTCTTATATCCTTCGGTTCTCTCCATCCAGGTGTTGCTGAATCATTTGGACTCTCGAACACAGAAACTATTATCTTCGAGATAGATTATCAAAAATTGGCTGAGCTTTTTGCTTCTGCACAGTATAGATTTACTGAAATCGGAAAATATCCAGGGATCACCCGTGAGCTGAATTTCGTATTCTCGGAAACTACACCAGTGAGTTCGGTTATCGCGCAAATTGCGAGCGTGAGCACACTTCTCTCGAACTTTTCTGTTGTTGATGAATTTCGAGATCCGGTTAAAATCGGAGAAGGAAAGAAATCTATATCATTCTCATTCTTGATTCAGGATCTCACAAAAACTATTACCGATGAGGAGGCACTTGCTATTCAGGAGAACATTATCGAAAAGTTGGAGGGAGAGGGAGTGAGTCTTAGAAAATAGTGTGTAACTTTGTTGTAATTATGCAAAATGAACTGGTGATATATCAAACAGAGAATGGAGGCATCGCACTTCGATGAGATCTGAATGACGATACTATTTGGGCGAGTATTGATCAAATAGCGGAGATTTTTGGTCGTGATAAATCTGTAATATCACGCCATCTTTCAAATATTTTTTCTACAGAGGAACTTGATCGAACCTCAGTTGTTGCAAAAAATGCAACAACTGCTTCAGACGGGAAAGTATATCAAGTCGAATTTTATAATCTCGATGCGATTATCTCCGTTGGATATCGCGTAAATTCCAAGACAGCAACGAAGTTCCGTCGATGGGCGACCACAACTCTTCGTGAACATATTACACAAGGGTATACCATAAATCCTGCAAGAATTGAGCGGAATTACGAGCAATTTCTCAAGGCTGTGGAGGATGTAAAGAAGTTACTTCCTGCAACTTCTGGACTCTCTTCGAACGATGTTCTTGATCTTATAACCCTCTTTGCGGGAACTTGGTTCTCGCTCGATGCTTACGATAAGGCAAGTCTGCCACAACAGTGACTGAGTAAAAAAGAGGTAGAATTTACTGCGGATGAACTCTGAAAGGCTCTCTGAGAGCTCAAAACGGATCTCATTCACAAAAAAGAAGCAACAGAATTATTCGCTCAGGAAAAGCAACCTGGAAATCTCTCGGGGATTGTCGGAAATGTCATGCAGTCGGTTTTCGGAGAGGATGCATATCCTTCCATCGAAGAAAAAGCCGCGCATCTGCTCTATTTCGTCATAAAAAATCATCCGTTTAATGATGGAAATAAACGGAGCGGAGCATTTGCTTTTGTATGGTTTCTACGTCAATCTGGCATTGATTTCACTCGTCGGATAACCCCAGAGACGCTCACTGCACTAACTCTTCTCATCGCTGAGAGTTCGCCGAAAGACAAGGATCGGATGGTGGGACTAGTGATTTTGATTTTGAATGGTGCGGAGTAGAATGTAGTAATTACTTTTAAAATAAATTTTATGTCCCAATTCCTCCGTCTTGAAGAAATTAAACTTACCCTCTCGGATAACGAGTCCATACTTGGCGATAAAATCACAAAAATTCTCGGGATCCCGAAAGAGGGGATTGTATCTTACAAGATGATCAAAAAATCTGTAGATTCCCGAGAAAAGGATGCTATTCTTTTTATATATAGTGTAGATGTGGATCTGAAGGATAAAAATGTTAATCTTCTGAAACCTAATCTCGTAAAACATCGTGCAAAATGGGTCGAGGCTTTTGTATATGATATACCAGATGTTCCTGAAAATATTACAAGAAAAAGACCAGTGATTATTGGAACATGACCGGCGGGTCTTTTTGCGGGTCTGGCTCTTGCGCAGGCCGGACTTCGTCCTATCATCATCGAGCGAGGCAAAGCAGTCGAGGGACGACTCAAAGATGTGGGGATTTTTATGAAAAATGGGCCACTGGACCTCAATTCTAATATCCAGTTTGGGGAATGAGGAGCGGGTACGTTTAGTGATGGGAAGCTCTACACTATGATCAACGATCCCAGAAGTCAATTTGTATTTGAAGAAATGGTAGCAGCAGGGGCCCCAGAAGAGATTCTCTATACTGCCAAAGCGCATGTTGGAACGGACAAGCTCCGACTCCTGGTTCGTAATCTTCGCAAGAAGATACTCTCGCTTGGAGCAGAAGTACGTTTCCAAACCTGTTTGACCGACTTTGAGATAGTAGACAATAGGCTCGTAGCAATACAAGTCAATGGATCTGAGCGTATCGAAACGGATGTACTCGTACTTGCAGTTGGACATTCTGCGCGCGATACCTATGAGATGATACATGCACGATGACTTCATATGACACAAAAAGCATTTTCCATGGGGGTGCGTATCGAGCATGATGCTACCATGATAAATCGATCTCAATTCTGAGACGCATGCGTGAGTCCGAAACTCGGAACTGCGAGTTACAAGCTTGTCAATCATGCGGATGATGCACGCACGGTGTACAGCTTTTGTATGTGTCCGGGTGGACATGTCGTTGCGGCATCCTCGGAACATGGTCGTCTCTGTCTCAATGGTATGAGTGAATATCGTCAAAATAGTGGTATATCCAATAGTGCTCTCATGATCCCGATAAATCCTGAGGATTTCGCCTCAGATAGCCCACTGGCAGGAGTCGAGTTTCAGCGTATATGGGAAGAGAAGGCTTTTAAACTCGGAGGAAGCAACTATCATGCACCCGCGCAGCTTGTTGGGGACTTTCTCAAATGAATCCCTTCTACAAAACTCGGAAAATTACAATCCACATATCTACCAGGTATTACTCTGACCTCACTCGATGAGTGTTTACCAGATTTTATCACCAAGGCTCTGAGAAAAGCTCTTCCAGAGCTTGATCGCAAGATACACTGATTTGCATCGCACGATGCCATACTCACGGCTATCGAAGCTCGGAGTTCTGCAGTACTCAGAATTACTCGAGATAAGGAAACACTCGAGTCCAATATCGCTGGAATCTACCCAAGCGGGGAGGGCGCAGGATATGCTGGAGGTATTACTTCTTCTGCGATCGATGGACTTATAGTAGCAGAAAAAATCATAGATCGTTATCTGAGGGCTCTGTAATATCTCTGATCATACTCTTCCTTTTAAATTTTGCACTTCGATTTAGTGGCTTATCCCGAAAATCTGGGGACTTTTTTAAAAAACTAAAATATATGCTATACTGTATGGGTTAATCTCTAACCCAACATATAGTATGGAATATAACGGAATTCTTGAGCAAATGCTCACTCTCTATCTCCCCGATGGTA
>CALREC010000028.1 GCA_943355085.1 Candidatus Altimarinota bacterium | reverse complement strand
CCACAAAGGGGATTTCTGAGTTATAAATGGAGCCAACGATGGGACACGAACCCACGACCTCATCCTTACCAAGGATGCGCTCTACCAACTGAGCTACGCCGGCTTATATACTAAATAAGCTCGCCTATTATATAGTCTATGAGAAAAATTCAAGTCGAAGTTAGAAAAACCTTATTTTCGCGCTTTTCGATGAGTCATCCGTGGAGTAATATTTCTACTTTTTTTGGATCATCTAGATCGGTAGTAGCTACTCAGCATGTTCTGAGTCCAAACATGATACGCTCGATACGAAGGGATTCTGAACTGAGCACATCAATGGTGTGCTTTCCTTGATAATAGCCGCTAAAAGAAGTATGATTCGTGGAGCGACTACCATCGATATAACTCGCGGCCGAGAGGCCAAAACCCCGATAGGGAGAATGATTCCAGTAGGATGTGTTGTGCTTGGATGCAAAACCTGGTTTTGCAAAGTTGGAAATCTCATACTGCTCAAAACCTCTCGTTTTGAGCCATAAAGCACCCGCAAGATACTCACTTCGGACGGTCTCTTCACCCCCGAGATGTGGTTTCCAGTTTTTGGGATATGTCTCATCTTCGAGCATATATATACTCATATGCTTCGGCGACATAATCTCAAAAAGCGTCGTGAGATCAGATACGATTTGTCAGGGGCTTGTATGCGGAAGACCCGCGATCAAATCACAGGATATATTTTCTATAGGACCCTCTGCGATGGACTTGAGAGCTGAAAAGATGTACGTATTGGAATCGGAACGTCACACTATACGCAAGGTATCGGTGTTGAAAGTCTGAACTCCGAGACTCAGTCGATTGATTCATATGTCATATAACGATCTCAGATATTCCCGGGTGATATCCTCAGGATTTGATTCGAGAGTAATTTCCGACAAAGACTGAGATCCCGGTTGTCGACGAAATATAGAAAGAATTTCTTCGAGCTGATGAGCCGTAAGAATAGACGGGGTACCTCCTCCAAAATAGATAGTTTCTACTGAGACATGGGTATTGGATTCAAAAAAATCTCCAATTTCTTTTTTTAAAACATGGAGATAGGTGGAAATCTTAAGTTCGTCAAATTTTGGAGTGAGGGCAAATTTACAATACTGGCATTTTTGACGACAAAAAGGGATGTGAATATAGAAAAACATATTAGTATGCAGAGAGAACTACTTTCAATTGGTCAAATACGGTTTCTACATTTTTTGATGCGTCGATGGTATATACACGCTTTCATTCTTGTGCCCAGAGTGCAAGAAGGGGGAGGGTATTATCATAAAAAATCTCGATACGTTTTGCAACTGCAGTGGGTGTATCATCGGGGCGTTTGATGAGTTTTTTTCCGGTAAATGGACTGAAATCACCGATAAAATCAGACTGAAAGCTCTCACCCGTAGAAGGATCGATTTTACGACCAGCAAGACGCTCAATCGCCTGTTCGCGACTCAGATCCAAAAATACCACGAAGTAAGTTGGAAATACGGCGTCAAAAAGAGCCTTTTGACGCATAGAACGAGGGATACCATCGAAGATGATCTTGTCAGATCCGTGCGTGTCACGGTAGTGTTCGAGCATCGCGGTGATAAGATCATCTGGTACCAACTTTCACTGTTCCATGTAGGTTTTTACTTCCATGGAACGAGGATGATCGAGTTCAGAAAAATTTCGAAGCTTCTGTCCCATCTCAAAAAAACTATATCCATACTCGGATGCTATTCTGCGGGCTTGTGTTCATTTACCAGAGCCCTGTATTCAGACCAGAAGAATATTCATGATGGTAGGTTAGGTATATATATATCTCTCCTTTTGAGTAGTAAGCCGGATTCTGTGTCTCGACATACATCTATCTCGTCATACGGTCGCCCGTATGCTCTAGCGAGGTATACCTTCTCTGTCGACCGAGATCGCCATAGACAGAAAAGGTACCATTCCTCTTGCACTCTATAGGGTTTACCACACAACTATTCCGAGAAATAATTGCATCCGCGTCGAGCGGACTTTTCACCTTTCTCTTGATTGCTCAAGATAGTATCGTCTCTGTGGCACTTTCCGTACTCCTGGTTTTAGATATATCCAAGAGCCGCAGACGTTATCTGCTATATTATCTCAGTAGTGTCCGGACTTTCCTCTAGGAATTATACAATTCCCGGCGTATGTCCCCCCAAAAGAAGAGAATTTCATTATACAGAGAGAGTCTATTCTGCAAAATAATTCTTTATTTTTTTATTGGCATCATATAGAGAAGTGCTTTATATCTATCTACTACTCGATTATACCACTCGCAATAAGTTCATCCCCGCTATACATCACGATGGTTTGCCCGGATGATATTGCCCTTTGAGGAACACGAAATCGTACCCGAATACGGTGTTCGCTCAGAGCCTCGCACTCAACTTCTTGATCTTCCTGACGATATCGAATCTTTGCCTGAGCCACAAATGGAAATACTAGGAGTTTTCAAAGCCAGTGCCAACGACAGGCGATCAGCTCAGAGGCATACAACTGAAGTTCTTGTTCTGTTCATACAGTAATAGTATTGTTTACAGTATCTTTCTTGACGACAAAAAGTGCCGGACCGCCTCCGATCTCTATACCCTTTCTCTGACCTATCGTATAACTAAAGGCGCCCTCATGCTTGCCGATAATGTTATTATGCGTATCCAGTATATCTCCTGACTGCTTCGGGAGACGCTTTTCGAGGAATTCTTTCATACTCACTTTCCCGATAAAGCAGAGCCCTTGGCTATCTTTTCGTTCGGCATTGGGAAGTCATGCATCTCGAGCAATACGCCGTACTTCTGATTTTTGCAACGATCCAATGGGAAAAAGCGCATGCGCAAGCTGAAACTGATTGAGTCCAGAAAGAAAATAAGTTTGATCCTTATTGGAGTCCAGTCCTTTGAGTAAATGGAATCATCCATCGTATTGCTCGATGCGTGCATAATGTCCAGTTGCAATGGCATCAAAGCCATATTCTCTTGCTTCCTCAAGAAAACAGTCAAATTTTACGAGATTATTGCACAAGATGTCAGGATTTGGGGTCAGTCAGTTTTTATAGCTCTCATAGATATAAGCAATGATTCGTTTTTCATACTCTTCCTGAAAATCAAAAGTATGAAATGGAAGGTTCAGGTACTCGGCAACCTTACGAGCCTCTTCCATGTCGATCAACGTCGGACAGTCCTCGGCGTCAGAGATATAATTTATCATGAATCCACACGATACCTCATGCCCCGCTTCACGCAGAAGATAAGCAACCACGGCAGAGTCTACTCCACCCGAGAGTCATACGAGAATTTTGGACACAGCAGGTACACACATAGGATATTAAAAATCTTTACACTATCTCAAACTCCCCTTCGGTATTTTCATGAATCTTCTCGATAAAGTACTCTTCGAGAGGTTTTTGAAGATTCTTCACCAGATCGTTCGCCACGAGATGTCATTGGTGAATTATGGCAAAAGCATCGCAGATCGATTCTACATCAGAGAGTATGTGGGTATTAAAAAACACCGTGGTCCCCTTCGATTTAAGTTCTAAAATAAGATCTTTGACCATTTTTCGTCCTATGGGATCGAGTCCACTCATCGGCTCATCGAGAAAGACAATAGATGGAGTATTGATGATGGCCTGTCCGAGACCTATGCGCTGAAGCATGCCCTTGGAGTATTTTCAGAGGAGCTTGTCCGCGGCACTATCCAGACCAACTTTATGGAGGATTTCCTCTATCTTTTCATCGAGTTCATCGTCAGGAATCTGGAAAAATTTCCCATTAAACCTCAGAAATTCTCGTCCAGTCAAGTATTTGTAGAGATACGTATTTTCTGGCATGAAACCAATTTTTTCTTTTGTTTTATTGGATAGACTCGGATCTCCAAATATCTTTACGCTTCCACTATCTGGTCGAATAAGTCCAAGGATCACTTTCATGGTCGTGGTCTTTCCAGCTCCATTTGGTCAGAGAAATCCAAATGCCTCTCCGGCCCTAATCGAGAGATTGATATCAAAAAGTATCTGTTTCCCATCCAGATATTTATCAAGATTTTCTATAGATACTGCCGGGGTATCCATTTCAATTGGGGTCATAAATTATGTATATTAGAAGAGTAATTACGACCATTATAGAAAAAGTTTTCATTTTTCAAAATTTCCTTGCAAAATTGTTAAGAATTCATATCATGATATGTCCCTCTTTTACCAACCTACAAAGAGCGTGTATTTGGGGATTTCTATTTTTTTATTTTCAAAATTATGTCACACTCATGCGATATGGATGAAGTTACGTTTGTTAAAATCGATGAGCCAGCTCCGGCTTTCGATCTTCCTGCCTATGACCCCATTAAAGACGACCAAACTCAAATTTCTCTCGAATCTCTCGCGGGAAAGTGGTCAGTACTTTTTTACTACCCAGCAGACTTTACTTTCGTCTGTCCAACTGAACTCAAAGATATGGCAGATATGAGAGATACATTTACATCTCTTGGTGTAACTATTCTTGCCATATCAACCGATACTCATTTTTCTCACAGGGCATGGGTCAAACATGAAAAACTTATGGAAAACTTTCCATACCTCATGCTTGCAGATCACAATGGAGAAGTGGCATCTATGTACAATATCCTCGATTTCTCAAGCGGTATTGCTGGACGAGGAACCTTTGTCATAGATCCAGATGGGATCGTACGAGTTATCGAGGTGACTTCAGGTCCACTTGGGCGAAATAGTGCAGAGCTCATTCGAAAGATTGAGGCACTTCAATTTATGCGAGAACATCCTGGAACAGCCTGTCCAGCAAAATGGGCGGTAGGATCAAAAACCCTTACCCCTTCTATAAAAATCGCAGGAGAAGTTTTTGAGGCACTTCAGTAACATCATACTCCAAAAAATCGGCTCTACAGAGCCGATTTTTTATGTTTTTGAGAACAAGTAACGTAAACTAAGTACTTGCTTGCTTGCTTCAAAAAAGCTTTTGAAGCATACCGGGGATGGTTTGGGTTTTTCCGGTTGTAATGTTGGTTCCCTTGATTCATGTGAGTATCTTATAGAGATCAGGGTCGTTTTTCATAATTTCTATTCAGACTGTTGCAAGAGTATTCTCCGGAGAAATAGTATATAACTGTTTTGGACCATCTGGAAGAGGAGTGATTACAATATCAATTTTCTGCTCCTTGTCTTGCATTGTGATGGTTATTTCGCTTACCTGATCTTTCGTATTAGCTTGTTGTTTTACGAACGTGATGGATTTTTTATCATCCTCAAATTGTACTTCTCATTTTTTAATAAGCTCATAGAGCGTACTTTCTCAAGCCTTCACAGCAACCTGTGCAGTATCTTTTTTTAGATCTGACATCTTTTGGGTCAAAAATGTATCAAATTGATCTAATGGATAGATGGAAGTATTTTTCCACTGCGAAATCATCTGCGAGAAATTCATTTTATCAAGAAATCATAATCCTTCTTTGGATGCTGACTTCTCATTGAGTGCCATTAGTTTTGTAAGACTATTTCTATATGCGTAGGTTTTACCATTAATATTTTTTACCACGTCAAAAGACTTTTGCCCAGAATCTGTTAAAAATCGAGGATCACTATCTTCGATGACTTCTATATCGTTGACATTTTGGATATTGTTACTCTTCAAAAAAGCTTGGAGTTTTCCTTGTATGGATGTATCTATTCATGATCAGATGACCTCTGGAATATCTTTGGGCACATTAAAATCAAGGCTCGCAAGAGGGATGGTGAGGATACGATCACTTTCATCCCAACTCATACGAGGCGTATGATTTTCCGTTTCACTCAAGAGGCGAATAGTTATATTTTTCATACGTTCTCCATACCCTTTCTGTTGAGCGATGAGAAAAAGCGCATTCACTCGCTCCAATTGATCAGCGGTAATAGGCACATCGCTTTTGATTGTCACTCCATTATCTTTGAGCAATTTAAGAGAGTTATCAACTTCTGGGAGATAAGATTTCTCTTCTTTTTTTTCAAAAATAGTTACATCTAATTTTGTATCTTTATCAATAGATCTCACGAGTAAATGTCCTTTCTTTTTATCAAAAGATGTTCCTTGTGTATTGCGCAATGCTCCAAGCCAGTCACTCATAAATTCAAAATGAAGAGACTTTACTTCTGCATTTTTAAGTACCTCTTTGTTATTGGAAAGATAGGCGTCAAATGTTCTTAAGGATTCTTTGGACTTGAGCTCCTGGACAAAGTCCGGTGCAAGTGTCAAGGTTTTAGTACCTCAAATTTCATTAAGTGATCTCAAAATACTATCCACAAATGGTTTATCTTTTACATCTTTTGAGAGATGCTGGTACACATCGCCAGAGTTTCCCATAACCAAGCCACCATCAGCAACGGTCGCTCCCGCATTCGTACTTATTTCATTTTTGATTCAAAGAGCGCTGATAGTCGTCGCCTGATTCTCTCATCAAAAAAGGAGTGTTTGTTTCCCAAAGGTCATGCTCAGACCATTGGTTCCTACTCATGAGCCAAAAGTCGCTCCATCTCCATCTTTTCCCAGTGTACTCGCCGTGACTCATGTGGCAGTATATGTTCGTCATGCAACATTTCCTCCTTCCACAAAAACTCAAGCACTTACAACCGTGTCACTCTTAGTGGTCATAACACCTCTTGTGATTGAGAATCGTCAAATCGCACTTATATAATCCATGGAAACCAGGGCTGTCGCCGTGGTTTTTGCATCCAACTGATGCTCATATTTCGCACTTACTACAGACCCTACGCCTGAATTGGTATCCATTCCGAGTGAGGCACGAAAACTGACAGAATCATAGAGAGTAGATCCTTCTCGGATAATCACTTTGCCTCCTTGTACATCGATTCCAAGCGAGGCAAAATACTGCTGAGTTTTATGATCGTCGACAAACGCTTGTATATTTGCCAGATATATCCTCGCAGAGAGAGATTGTATCCAATCAGGGCCTGTCGTATCTTGTGGCAAAAGAGGGATTTTCATTTTCTCACAAAATGCTTTCCATTCGTCAGGGTTTGTATGAGAAGATTCGATGAACGGAAGAAGATCCTGAGCCACGGACAAGCCGAGAGTGGTGGAGTTTTCTTTTGAACTCTGTCCAGCAGAAACGGTCACATTAGTCAATTTTCATACCTTTGTACTAGCGCTGGCGGTTATGTCGGTTGCCTGGGTCGTATGACCGAGAGCCGTTGTTTCAGTCACTTGAGTAGCTGATACGGAAGCGGTAGTACCATTTTTTCAATCAATTCCAATAGTTCCACCAAGACTTCCTTTATTGAGATACTGTTCCTGTCGCATCTGTGCAATAACATCCACACCCTCTCCCTCATACTTCCCTGCGATCATAACAAATTCTCCACTACTTAGTTGTTTGAATGTAGGACTGTACTGACTTGGATTCAGAAGTTCATAACTCTTTCCTGCATCGGTGGTGAATGACCATTTTTCACTCTTGTATTCCAGATGCCCTCCGATGACACTGTTTCCTCGTAAATCTGGCCCAAGCATCTCCCCATTTGGATCTATT
>CALREC010000027.1 GCA_943355085.1 Candidatus Altimarinota bacterium | reverse complement strand
ATACTATTCACACGATCCTATGATCCTTGCATCTTTACAATCATGAATTAGCAACTGAACTTAATCCTGCATTCCGTATTATTTAGTCAACTTAGTATAGTTGATCTTTTCTTTCACAATCAACATAACTCCATCATCTGCATCGATTTTAAGAATCGTGTGAGCAATCTTTTCTTGCTCGAGGAATTCATAGAAGCTCGACATTTTCTCGGAAAATTTTATCACATCGTCGATGATAAAAAAACCACCATCTTTCAAAAGTGGGTAGGAGAGTGCATAAAAATCAAGCGTCCGTTTTTTTTGTCCGTCTATAAATATCATATCGAAGGACTTTTCTCTGAGTTTTGGCAACTCCGTCAGAGCGTTTCCAAAAATAAGAGTGGCAATATCGTCCATACGAGCCTGCTTTATATTCTCTACGGCTTCATGGTAGGAAGGGAGAGAATAATCGATCGAGGTTAACGTTCCCTTATTTTCTCGTAGTGCCATACAGAGATGGATAGTAGAGAAGCCATTTGCAGTCCCAATTTCAAGAAGATTTTTCACTCCTCCGATATGAATCATGTCGCGTAAAAACTGGGCATTTTTATCTGATATATTTGGAATACTATTAATTCGTCCATATTCTCTGAGATGCAAAAGGAGTTCTTGAATGTGCATAAAAATTTGAGGTACTTAAAATACTATTTATGGGAAGTAATATTTGACATTATGTTATGTATATTATATAGTGTGAGTACCTTACCTTTTACTTATTCAATTTTGCTTTTATGAACAATCATATAGAACTTTCTTGAGAAAAACAATTCCCGAAAGAGGCGGACTTATATTCTCTTTTTAAAAAAAAACTTCGCGTTAGTGAGATTTTAAAAAATGCTCATGACCGACGCCGATCTTATCCATCATGAGATTATCATGAGCGTACTATTCTGACTTTAGAAAAGGAGTATCATGAGGTAAAGACGGCGTATTATAGTCAGTTAGAGAATGAATAATAAAACATCTACACCTTATTTCATAGCAAGCTGCTCTCGGGCAGCTTCTTTGAGTATTTGTTGCTCGAGCTCGATATAGGTATCCATGTCCATAGATTTGTTGTTATTTTTATATGCTTCTAAGAGCTTTTCTGCTTCCATTTTTTTCTCACGAATATCTTCTATGCTCAAATGAGCACCATCTTCTACCATATCTACAGTAATGGTAACGTGTATTGGTGTGATTTCGGCAACACCACCACCGACTGCATATTGTGTATTTTTTCCATCTATACAAACAGTCAGTATTCCTGGGACGAGCGCTGTTATGAGTGGTTCATGATTGGGGAAAATAGTAATCTCTCCATCGCGCGTTGGCATGGATATCCACTCAATAAGTGAATTATCAAGAATTTGTTTTACAATGGATACAAGAGTGAGATGCATAGGTCACGAGTTAGAAATTATTCTCCTTTTTCTTTTTTATAACTTGCTATGACTTCTTCGATAGCACCTTTATACATGAAGTGTTTCTCTCCGATGTAATCAAGTTCTCCATCGATAATAGACTTGAAGCCTTTCACTGTATCTGCAAGTTTTGCATATACTCAGGGGGTTCCGGTAAATTGCTCAGCGACAAAGAATGGCTGAGAAAAAAAACGTTGAATCTTACGAGCACGACTTACGGTTAATTTATCATCTTCAGAGAGCTCATCCATACCAAGAATAGCTATGATATCTTGGAGTTCTTTGTAACGCTGAAGAATTTTTTGTACATTTCGAGCGGTATTATAATGTTCTTCACCAACAACTTTTGGGGTGAGAACGGTGGAGGTGGAATCGAGTGGATCTACTGCTGGATAGATACCAAGTTCGGCGATCGATCGGTTCAATACTACGGTCGAATCAAGATGGGCAAATGTATTCGCTGGAGCAGGATCTGTGAGGTCGTCTGCTGGTACGTATACCGCCTGTACAGATGTAATAGACCCATTCTTGGTTGATGCAATACGTTCTTGTAGGGCTCCCATGTCCGTAGCAAGCGTCGGCTGGTAACCTACCGCAGACGGTATCCGACCAAGAAGAGCAGAGATCTCAGAACCTGCTTGGGTAAATCGGAAGATGTTATCTACAAAGAGGAGAACATCACGCTTTTCTACATCACGGAAGTATTCCGCCATAGTAAGACCGGTCAGTGCGACTCTGGCTCGAGGACCTGGAGCTTCATTCATCTGTCCAAATACCATGGCAGTTTTGCCGATAACCCCAGAATCCTTCATCTCATGATAGAGATCATTCCCTTCACGCGTTCGCTCTCCTACTCCCGCAACAACAGAATATCCTCCATGTTCTGAGGCTATATTATGTATAAGTTCCTGCATGATAACGGTCTTACCTACTCCCGCTCATCCGAAGAGACCTACTTTCCCCCCCTTAAGCATAGGTGCGATAAGGTCAACGACCTTAATACCTGTTTCAAATACTTCCGTTTGTGTAGAAAGCTCAGAGAAAAGTGGAGCTTTTCTATGGATCGGAAGTTTGGTTGCAGTTTTTGGAGATTCAAGCTCATCGATAGGATCTCCAAGAACATTGAACATACGTCCAAGAACTTCTGGGCCAACCGGAATCTGTATAGGTGCATTTGTTGCCATAACTTCAAGACCACGCTTGACTCCATCTACAGGATTCATGGCTATACATCGCACAATAGAATCACCGAGTTGTTGTTGAACCTCGAGAACAAGCTTCGTGGGAGCTCAGCTAACTTCTAGGGCATCGTAGATTGCTGGTACGTACCCACCACTAAATTCTACATCGATAACAACCCCGATAATCTTCTTGATAATTCCCTTTTGCATAAATGGAGAGTGTAAATAGTAAAAACGTGGAGATTATATAGAAAAGTGGGGATTTTCAAAATTTTTTATCTGGGATTTTTTTCATCGATTGAATAAGCGTGAATATATAAAAATTTGCATTTATACACATATCCCATATAATATCTGTCGTATCTGCAAGATGGAGAGACTTATAGGAAGGGTTGGAAACCTTCTTCTTCATATCTTTCAGAAAAAGTGTCGTGATTCACATCACGGAATTTGGGTGGAACCGCCGGTGAAATTTCTCAATCTGGTCCCGAGAATCTCTTTCTAAGATAGAGGTTTTTGGGATTTTTTATTTGTTAATTTTACGTTTTATGTCACATGTAGATATGAAGGATATAGTTGAGTTTTCAAAAGTTCGGGGCTTTGTATATCAGGGTTCAGAGATATATGGAGGACTCGCGAATAGTTGGGATTATGGACCGTATGGATCTATGCTCAAAGAAAATATCAAAAACGCCTGGATAAAAGAATTTGTGCAAAAACGCCCAAATATGGTTCTGCTTGATTCTGCTATTATGATGAACCCAAATGTTTGGGTGGCATCAGGCCATGTAGGAGGGTTTGCTGATCCGCTTATGGAATGCAAGGATTGTCATACGCGCCATCGAGCAGATAAGCTTGTGGAAGAGGCATTGGAAAAAAATTCTAAATTCCCCGTTCCGGTAAACTGGGCTGGAGATAAAACCCCAACAGAGGATTTTGATTCATATATTAGTCTTGGTCATATCGTCTGTCCAAATTGTGGCAAGAAAAATTGGACTGGAATTCAACGATTTAATCTCATGCTCTCAACACACCAATGAGTCACAGAAGATTCTACAAGTCTTGTCTATCTACGTCCTGAGACCGCTCAGGGGATGTTTGTGAATTTCGCAAACATTGCTCGAACAAGCCGAAAAAAAATACCCTTTGGAGTTGCTCAGGTAGGAAAATCTTTTCGTAATGAAATTACTCCAAAGAATTTTATATTTCGTACCCGAGAATTCGAACAAATGGAGATGGAATTCTTTTGTAAGCCATGAACAGATGAGCAGTTTTTTGAAGAATGGTATAATATATCGTATAATTATTTTACGACAACCCTTTGACTTCAGGAACAGAACGTACGATTTGTGGAAATTCCAAAAGAAGGACTTCCTCATTATTCTCGTCGTGCCTGAGATTTTGAATATCAGTACCCATTTGGTTGGGGAGAAATTCAAACTCTTGCAAACAGAACTGATTATGATCTTAAGGCTCATATGAGTCTCTCTAGGGCTGATCTCAGTTATTTTGATCCATTTACTAATGAGAAATATATACCCTATGTGATCGAACCGGCCATGGGTCTCTCTCGATTAACTCTTGCAACATTGTGCGATGCTTATACTCTTGTAGAAACCGAAGAAGGAAGTCGTATCGTCATGAAATTTAAGCCCAATATTGCCCCGGTCAAGGTTGCGATTCTTCCGCTTGTGAAGAAGCTTTCATCGCAAGCTATGGAAATATTTAACCTACTCTCGGAAGACTTTGTATGTGAATACGACGAAGCCGGAGCTATCGGGAAGCGCTACTATCGAATGGACGAGATAGGGGTACCGTTTTCGATCTGTGTTGATAGTGAGAACTACGATCAGTGACAACTCACCGTTCGAGACCGAGATACGGGACTTCAGGAAGTCATAAAGATTATAGATTTGAAAGAGTACCTTAAAAAGAAAGGTTGCTAAAAAAAATCCTCCGACTTGCTCGGAGGATTTTTTTTGTTCATTAGTCTGTATAGATATATCACTTAATAGAAGCATCATTTTTCGATATACGACGTATAGTTACTTCATTGAGTCGTCGATAGTTCATATCTTTTACTACTATATCGTCACCATCTACATCTACAACGAGGCCCACATGACCATAGTATGGATTGTATCCGGATCACTTAAAAGATATGATTGCCCCTGCTGCCGGATTACTTCCGGTTGGCACACCTGCTGCAGCAGCATTACGAAGCCAGGCATTGGCATTTCCATGCCAAGTAACATTTTTATGATTAGCAACAAAGTAGGTACAATTTCCCCAAACAAACCTATTGCCTTTTCCTGTAAATCACGTAGAGTAAGTTTTGGTAACTACTTTTTTCGGAGGTGTTTTTACAAATAACTTCTTTTTCACATCTTCTTGTACAACTCGCTTAGGTGGATTTATCTTAACTGCTCCAGGCATGAGAATCTGTTGTCAGATAAGGAGTTCTTGTTTGAGGGCAAGTTTATTTTGTTCGGCAATTTTTTTTGCATCTACTTTATATTTTTGTGCAAGACCCTCTATAGTATCACCCGGTAAAACCGTATAAGCAAGACCAGTTACGGGAGGGATTTTAATAACAGCATTGACATGAAGTACTACATTTTTATCAAAATCATTTGCCCAAATGATAGAGTTTGCACTTACATTGAACTTTTCACCAATAGTCCCTATGGAATCCCCTTTTTGAACAGTATAACTCAGGAGTCTACTGGATCCGGTTATGTCACGAGTATCATCGAGTGTACTATTGGATTTTATAAATCCTGATTCTTTTGAAAATATCGAAGAATCCTCACTATCGCCTTCATAAGCCGTGATGATGCTACTCTCATCATAATTACCCACTGCCGTCTCTTCATTGAGTCAAAAAGCTCAGAAGGAAGGATATATAGGGAGTATAACCACGATTAAAAGAGAAAAAATTTTGAATTTTTTTAAGAAAGAGAAAATTCTTTTTTTGCTTAAAGATGGGCTATTGCGAGCGTGTCTTTTGAGGCGGGCTTGAATATTGATTTTGAGTTTCATTCAGGTGTTTTAGGAATAAAAGCTCTCTCTATTTTAGATAAAGAATATTTATTAAAACAAAGAGAAATCCTCCTTATACAATGGCAGTAACTTCTAACTTAGTTTGTTCTGGTCTAAAACCAAAAGTACGAGCATAGCGTTTTTTTGATTTCATCTTAAACACACGGATTTTTTCTCCTCGATAATCTTCGAGAACTTTGAGTGATACTTTCGCACCCTCAACGACCGGAGTTCCAACTTTAACGGTCACGCCGTCCTCGCTTGATACAAGAAGTGGTTGTACATCCATAATTGAGCCTACTTCAGTATTTTGATTGTCTACTTCAATAACGTCTCCTACCTTTACGGTAAACTGGTTTCCTCCGATTTCTACGATCGCAAACATGAAATGAAAAATGAAAAAATAATTATTTATTTTGTTGTATTATATGGATTTTTCTGAAAAATCAATCTTTATCGATTTATAATGGTTGGGGATGAGGGATTCTTTCTTCATCGCATTCGCTCTGAAGAACGCCTTGTGACGAAAAGCCAAATCTTTGGCTTTTTCCCCGATTCATTACTTCATCGGTGTCACTTCGGTTTCGAATTCCTTATTCACCATCATCTCATACTTATGGTTGGGGATGAGGGATTCGAACCCCCGAGTGGCGGAGTCAAAGTCCGCTGCCTTACCACTTGGCGAATCCCCAGCAAATGGTTTTCCAAAAGGAATAAATGAGAATTATTTTTCTGTGCTCCATATTTTTAGCCCGCGTATTATATGGTTTATTTAAAAATGTCAAAAAAATTGCATTTTAAAAACATTTAGGGTAAAGTAAAGGTATACTTAATTTTACTCCAGCAAGTACCATTGATAATAATACCCGCGTTAATGATCTGAGCATATGACCATGGATTATTCCGGGGAGATTTCCTGATAACCTTGCGGCTTTCCTAAAAAACTACGAAAATGCTTTTGCCTACTTGGGGAAAGCACCACAAAATCCAGAGTTTGTTGCAAGTTCACGAGCGCTCCTTGTGAGGAATCTTACGATACAGCTTGCTATTTTTCAGGATAGACTGAGTGACCGCAATCACTACGATCAGGGACTTATAAACGGCAGCATTAGCTCGAGGGCTTAAGCAGCAGAGAATCAACTTGCTAGGCCAGAGGTATCGCCCGCAGACATGTACAACCGTTTTTTACAAGGGAACCTGAGTGCTGAAGATCGTGTTATCTGTAAAGATTTTGCTACATTTACCACGAGGATATTTCAATCTCTTGGATTTAATGCCAGTACATCGATCATAGGAGCTGGTATAGGGCATATGTTTACTGTAGCTCAGGACCCTAAAACTGGTCTTATGTATTTCATAACAGCTGAGTGAGCTGGAAATACTGGAGCAAAGGTGTTTGAGTGAAAAACTGAAGCAGAACTTCGAGAAAAGTATCAAGCCTACCTTTTGACGGTCGGATGAAGGGCGGGAAATAGCTTTGGATGAGCGATTTTTGATGCAAATGGAAAATTTACCTGATTTGCTCGTACAGCTTGGGAAGAAGCTCATTCAAATATGACTCTGGGGTGAGTGGACCCAAGTAGACTTCTGAATACGCCGAAACAAGGAGTAGTGGATGCTCAAGGAACCGCAGGTCCCATTGAGTATAAAACTTCAGTTGCTACTTATACATCAGTCAAGGAATGAAAGATTATTGACTTCACAACCCTTCTTGGTTTTGCTCAACATGAGTTAGGGCTCAAGTCAGGATCTCCATCAACCCATGTAACCGACTTTCGAATTGGTATACAATTGCAAACAAAAGAACTTCAAATTACTGACGGGCTTACATTACAGGGAACTAGTGGGGCTGATGCCACCATCTCAACGGGTATGGACCCAAATCAACAACTACTCTGACCACACCTCAAGGGGAATGGTATTATCGGTGGACATTTGGAATATAAGACCGGGAAATGGTCCTTTACCACGGATGCCTGAGTGAGTTATGAGCTCTTAAATCCCACACAATACCACCCATCTTTCAAGATGCTTCCGAGTGGGGAGTTTTTGATGATGACGGGAAAATATGAGGGAGATGGATTTGATGTTTTA
>CALREC010000026.1 GCA_943355085.1 Candidatus Altimarinota bacterium | reverse complement strand
TGGAGAGTTGGCAAAAATACTCTATATGTTTCATAAAAAACAACAAAAAGAAGACTAATAGTCTTCTTTTTGTTGTATCCACATCATATATTCTTGATTCCCCGCCTCACCCTCTATTGCCGAGGGAAATATTTTTTTAATTATGACATTTTTGGTTCATAAAAATAACTGAAATTCTTGCAGATATTTTTCAATGATGGCTCCTGATTTTGGAACACCTGTTTTACGAAGATTAAGAGAACCTACCTCGAACTGTGGCTTATAGAGCAAAATAATTTCTGTGTTTTTGTGAGCAAGTAACAAGATAGAGTCAATGACTTTTGTCAGGCTCACGAAAGATATATCTCAGACTATCACACCAAAAGCATCTCCTGTTTTAAAGTTGCGAATATCGGTATTTTCTATACATGTAACTCGTGAATCAGTTCTGATATCTCTATGTAGTTGGAGAGAGCCAACATCAACAGCACAGACAGATCAGGCTCATCGCTGAAGTAAAACCTGAGTAAATCAACCAGTAGAAGCGCCGACATCGAGACAGTGTAATCAAGTAACTTGCAATCATATCTGATCGAGAAAAGTATCGAGCTTTATCGCACTACGAGAGACGAAAGTTATCCTTCTATCATCGAGGATACATACAGCATCTTCTCATCATATATCTTGACTCGATTTCCGAGCAAGCACTTGGTTCACCAAAACAAGTTCTTGCTCTATAAAAAATTGTGCCCGATTGCGGGTACAATTATATTTTTCAGATATATATTTATCGAGACGCATATTAGATTCTCGTTTTCATAAATTCCCGTAGCCTTGGCCCGAGATCTTGACGGTCTAAGGCATAATCTATAGTTGCCCTCAAGAATCAGAACCTATCTCCCGTATCATAACGAGCTCCTTCAAGTTCCAGTCAGTAAATATCTCGATCCGATACCATCGCAGCAAAGGCATCAGCAAGGCGCAACTCTCCATCCTTGCTCGCAGAACCAGCTCCCCTTTCTATGTAGTCAAAAACCTCTGGAGTGATGATGTATTTTCCTATAACTCCAAGTCGAGAGGATGTTTCTGTTGCTTTTGGTTTCTCAAGAAACTTATCAACCAGATGAATACCATGTTCTCGAGAACTAGACTCGATAATACCATACGATGGTACCATTTCATCACTAATCCTCTCAAGCGCTATTATAGGAGTTTGTTTTCGATTGAAAGCCTCCACTAATTGAGTTGCACCGCCTCTTTCGCCTTTTATAAGATCATCTCCAAAAAGAACTAGACAAGGCTCGTTGCCGATGAATGGTCGTGCCCGAAGAATAGCATCTCCATCTCAACGTGGTATCGGCTGTCGGACATAGGCAATGCGTGCCAGATTAGGAATCCCTTCAACTGATGCAAGAAGTGCATGTTTTTTCTTTTCGACGAGAGTATGTTCTAGTTCAAAAGATGTATCAAAATGATCCTCGATAGAATGTTTTCCACGTCCCGTTACAATCACTATATCCGTGATACCAGCAGCAACTGCTTCTTCTACGAGATATTGAAGCACTGGCTTATCAACAATTGGCAGCATCTCCTTTGGCATAGCTTTTGTGGCAGGGAGAAAACGAGTTCCATACCCGGCAGCTGCGATGATACATTTGCGAATTGGTTGCATAAAAAAGAACAAAAAAATAATATGTCCGTAATATAGCGAAAAAATATATTTATGCAAGGGTTTCTTGAGGATTGTCAGATTAAGCAGCCGCTTCTTCCTCCCTCAGTACTCTTTTGACAACTCAGACTATATGGGTCTCATCAAAAGGGGTAAGTTCAAGATCTTTGTGCTCTTTGTTGAGAGAGAGAAGAAATCGTTGCTCACCAACTGCTTTTATACGCTTAATCTTTGGTTGCTGATTTTGAACGATGAGAACCATATCCTCGGCCTGGTACCCTGATTGAATTTTAATAAGTACAAGATCTCATGAATGGATAAAGGGTTCCATAGAGTCACCTTTTGCTTTGGTGATAAAATAGTTGGCGATATCCTGAGCATCTATATGACAAGGAGATACGGGAATCTGTTTGCGGGGATATTCATCTTCCAAAATAGTTCGCCCTGCATGGCCACACTGAGCAAATCCAAAGAAAGGAATACAAAGTTGATTTCCCTCTTCATAATGTTTCAATACTCGATACATGCCAGAAGAGGTTCGAGCAAGATACCCAGCATTTTCAAGCTGATTGATTTTATTTTGAACTTTTTGCGGATGGTCGATGCCAACACCTTCCCCTATATCCATAAGTGTATAGGTCTCATCTGTCGCAAACTCCAGGAAAGCGAGTATTTTTTTTTGCTGAGTATCAAGACGTTTCATAGATGGAAATTTAAATAATACACGTACGAGTATATCGAAAAAATAATACTTTGCAAAAGATTTTTCATAGTTTTACGTAAATACTGATTTATGTAAAAAAATAATAGACTTCACAATAAATCCCACTCCAAATATTTGGAGTGGGATTTATTCATCTATTAGAATTATCCTATCATATACTCTTCTGGAATATTTTCTCGCTCGTAAGAAATTCTACGATTTGAATAATCACCCTCTTGTTCTGTGCCAAAATACTCTCCAACATCTCGATTATTTTCAAAATATGCAAGCGTTGGGATAAGTCGTCCGATAATAACATTTTCTTTCAACCCTTCAAGCTTATCAATCTTTCTTGCCGTAGACGCATCTACAAGAACACGTACTGTTTCCTGAAATGACGCTGCCGAGAGCCAAGAATCAGTAAAGAGAGATATCTTTGTCAACCCAAGCAGAAGACGAGTTCCGATAGCTTGTTTCTGTTCTCCTGCAGACATAGAACTATTCTCTTTCTTGAACTTTATAATATCAACGATATCTCCAGGGAAGAATGATGAGTCTCATGCATTTGTTATCTTCACTTTTGAGAACATCTGTCTGATTATAAGCTCGATATGCTTAGAGTTCACCGTCTGACCTTGAGATGAATAAATTCCCTTGATCTCTCCAACGATATACAGTTGAGTTTTCAGAACTCAGGCAATCTCCATGAGGTGATGAATATTGATATGCCCCTCGGTAAGCTTATCCCCGATTTGAACGATATCTCATTCTTTCACCAACAGATTTCGTCCTGATTCCACAGTGTATTCACGAGTTTGTGGTTCTTCATCACGAATAGTAATAACTCCATTTTCAATTTTGGTCACCACCCCCTCCTGCTCTGCGGTAATTTTTACCTTAGATTCCTTCGATTTTGCAAGAATTTGTTTTGCTGTCACTGTATCACCCTTCTTAACTTGGGCAACATAACTATCATCTGTGAGATAATAATCTTTGCTTGCCAGTTCATGAGCCTGAATAGTCACAACTACATTCTTTCCTTCATGTTGAATCAGCGCAACCTCTCCATCGAGATCAGAAATTGCTGATTCGTATTTTGGATTTCGTGCCTCAAAGAGTTCTTCAACACGGGTAAGACCTGTGGTGATATCTCCTCCAGCAGTCGCAACTCATCCGGAGTGGAATGTACGCATAGTAAGTTGTGTACCCGGTTCTCCGATAGACTGAGCAGCAATAATACCAATCGGTGTACCAAACTCTGCAAGAGTATTATGCGCGAGATCGAGTCCATAACATTTTTGACATACTCCCTCTTCTGTTTCACAAGTCAAGATAGAACGAACACAAACAGATTCAACATTTGCCTCAGTAATAGTCTTTATGAGCTCTTTACTGATAACGGTTCCGGCTGGAGCAACTACGGTTGTACCCACCATCGCATCCTTTGCTAAAAATTTAGCATAGATACGCTCCTCAAATGATTCACCAAAGATAGATTTAGACGTTGCCTTCACGATTTCTTCGTAATGATGAGTTCCACAATCAGCACTTCTGATGAGAATATTTTGAGCCGCATCGACGAGACGTCGAGTCAGGTATCCTGATTGAGCTGTTTTCAGAGCCGTATCAGCCTTCCCCTTACGTCCTCCGTGTGTTGCGATAAAGTATTCCAGTGTAGAGAATCCTTCTTTGAGGTTAGATTTAATCGGAAGTTCAATAGTTTTTCCAGAAGGCGATGCTACGAGACCCTTCATACCACAAAGTTGTGTGAGATTACCCCAGTTACCTCGAGCTCCAGAATCGATCATATTATAAATCGGATTTTCAGCCTTGAAGAATGGTTTCATAACTTTTTCAATCTCCCCCTTGACCTTGCTCCATACCTTTACAGATTGTTCATAACGTTCTTTTTCCGTCATATATCCATTCCAGTAACGTTTCTGAATTTCCTTGATCTTTTCTTCTCCATCCTTGATGAATGTATGTTTTGTGTCAGGGATGATCATATCATCCTTAGAAATCGTCAAACCAGATATGGTCGCGTATTTAAACCCAATATTCTTAATCTCATTAGAGAAGAATGCGGTATCTTCACTTCCAAATATCAGAAAACTACGAGCAAGGATTTTCTTCAACACCCCCTTTGCAACCGTCTCGTTGATATATCCAAGTTCTTTTGGTATGATTTCATTAAAGAGAAATCGTCCATAGGTTGTCGCGATAATTTCCCCATTTATTCGTAACTTAATAGGAGTATGGAGAGTTATGGCTCCATTATCATATGCATGAGTGGCATCTTCTCCTGAACTAAATGCAAGAACCGGCTCGCCTGGGGAGAGTCGAGTCAAGTAGTAACATCCGAGAATCATATCTTTTTCTGGCATAACTATTGGCTCACCATTGGATGGATTGAGCATATTTTTTGATGTAATCATAAGTTCTCGTGCTTCCTTCTGAGCTTCTTCAGTCAATGGAAGATGAACCGCCATCTGATCTCCATCAAAATCTGCATTGAAGGCAGTACAACAAAGTGGGTGGAGCTGGATCGCTTTTCCTTCGATAAGAACTGGCTTAAATGCCTGAATACCAAGCCGGTGCAAGGTCGGTGCGCGATTCAAGAGAACGTGTTTTCCTTCGATCACACTGTCAAGAGCATCCCATACTTCTTTTCCTTTTTCTTCGATGATTTTTTCCGCGTGTTTTACATTATATGCCATCTCTTGTGCGATAAGCTTACCGATAACAAAAGGACGAAATAATATAAGCGCAAGGGTCTTTGGGAGTCCACATTCATTCATCTTGAGTTTCGGACCGACAACGATAACAGAACGACCAGAGTAATCTACTCGTTTTCCGAGCAAGTTCTGACGGAAGCGTCCTTGTTTCCCTTTCAGAACATCTGCAAGAGACTTGAGTTTCTTCTTGGTAGCACTTGTATACCCAGGACGATTTGATCGAACATCACCCGATATAAGCATATCAACCGCTTCTTGAAGCATACGTTTCTCGTTCTTGAGGATAACCTCAGGAGCTCCAAGCTCAACGAGCTTACGAAGACGGTTGTTTCGATTGATAACTCGACGATATAGGTCATTGAGATCGCTGGAAGCATATCGTCATCCATCGAGTTGAATCATCGGTCGGAGATCCGGTGGGAGGATCTGAAGTGCATCGAGGATGAAGTGTTCAGGTTTCTGATTAGATTTAAAAAGACTCGAAGCAAGTTTCAATTTCTGGAGAATCTTTTTTTGTTTAGATTTCGGAGCACTCTTCAGTTCTTTCTGATAATCAGAAATAAATTTCTTGATATCTATCCGTTGCAAGAGAGTCTTAATATGTTCTGCACCAGTTCCGCCCTTAAATACATGAGGAAATTTATCGTACATAATTCGGTAGTCGAACTCTCCTATAACCGTAGACTCTTTGAGACTTTTCAACAGATCTTTCATTCGATTGTATTCTTCATCGAGATGATCGAGCTGCTTGGTCAGAGTGGCTTCTGTTTCACTAAAAACTTTTCTCGATATTTCTTTTGCCTCAAGCTGAAGTTTTGCTGTATTTATATCTTGCTGAATATGTTTCTGGAGTTCTACTTTGGAAGTTTTATATGCAACATCGAGCTCTTTCAGACTCTCTTCTTTTTTATCTGCATAGACATCAGTGATAACATATGAAGCGAAGTAGACAACCTGTTCGAGTTTTTTTACAGAGATATCAAGAAGGAGTCCTATACGAGAAGGGACAGATTTCAGGTACCAGATATGAGCAACCGGAGCAGCAAGCTCAATATGTCCAGTACGCTGACGACGAACCTGACTCGTTGTAACTTCAACTCCACAACGCTCACACACGATTCCCTTGTATCGGATACGTTTGTATTTTCCACAGGCACATTCGAAGTTCTTTCGAGGTCCAAATATTTGTTCACAAAAAAGTCCAGCACGCTCAGGACGCTGAGTACGATAGTTGATAGTTTCTGAAATGAGAACCTCTCCGTATGAGAGAGAACGGATCTGTTCCTTGGAAGCAAGACCGATACTTATACCGGCAAGATTATCGAGGGTTTTTCCCTGAGTAATGTCGTGACGACCTGCAAATTTTTCAATTTGAGAATAATCAGTAATTTTGTCATTCAAGAAATTCTCGAAGTTTTTATCTTTGAAATCTGGAATCATAGAGAGCCTATAGTGAAAGAATAAATTCTGTCTGATTAAATTAATTGGGCACCTCCCATACGAGGAGAAAGAGTTCCAGGATATCAGTGATGATATTCGCTCTTTGTTAGTAACATGCCAGCGAGAATGTGAAGGAAAAACATGTGGATTATTTGCATATTCTAAGTGTCTTTTAGATTTTTCTTTTCCATATATTCTGTAATTCCTTTTCTAAAAAATTCAAATGTTCTTTGGTACTCAGTAGTGGTTTTATGATATATTTCGATTGCTATATTCTCAAGATAATCATGGACGATCTTGTTGCGAGTATTTCGTATGTCAATCCAGGTATCAAGTGAGTCAATGATACCGAGTTTCTCTAAAAGTAACAAACGATCTCGTACGGTACCATCCAAAGCTGTTTGTTCGTAGAGAGAAACACTTTTTGCCAAGTTTCATAACACTAGTTCGGTAAATCGTTCAAGTCTCATGATAAAAGCATCCATAGGTTCCTGATCTTCGGCAGTTCGATAACTTTCAATATCTTCACGACTCAGATGATCCAGAGAAGATTCAAGAAGACTATATGCCTTAAAAGTCTTTTCTATGCTTTCTTTCAGAAGATCCCGAAGGGCTAGATTTGTCATAGGGGTATTTTACTCAGAGAATAAAAGAATCGCTTCTGACTTTCGTTCATGTTGTTTTCTAAAGGAAAAACAACAACATCCCATTTCATTTCTATTTTCTTAAAGAGCTCCCTTTCAACTCCTACAGATACATCAAAATTTGATTTATCAGTAGTATTGCATATCAAGATATCGATATCTCCACCACGTCACTTCATATCAGTACGTGACCCAAACAGATAGGAGGAATCAGGAAAAGCCTGACGCACTATCTGAAGAGCAGATTTTTCTGTAGGAGAAAGACGAGCGAGCATAAAATATTTCGATAAGGAATAGTATATTTTGGCACCTCCCATACGAGGAGAAAGAGTTCCAGGATATCAGTGATGATATTCGCTCTTTGTTAATAACATGCCAGCGAGAGTATGAAGTATTCCATCTATAGTATTTCCCAATATCATCACCTATCTGGTCAAACTCTTTTCAGTATTCAAGATTCTTGAAGTTTTTTTATCTGTTTTTCTACTGCTCTTGAACTTATTCAAATCTTTTCTCATATCTCTTTAGCGGAGATATATTTATCACTTTTAATGAGTGTAAATATTTTCTCCGAACTTTTCTCCGAACTTTTCTTCGAACTTTTTAGGATAGGAGAAAAATACATTTTATAAATTTATTCATAAGCAATGAAGAATGAAGAATTAAAAATAATTATTCCGTATGGATAGACTTACGTATCTCTCCTAATATTTCCGTAGGGGCGAATCTATGTGTTCGCC
>CALREC010000025.1 GCA_943355085.1 Candidatus Altimarinota bacterium | reverse complement strand
TTCTTTCCATCCTATCCTATCATATTCCTATTTTCAATTGACATGTCTATTGTTCATAAAAAACATTCCCTCCCTATAATCCTCCTGACGATCCTCCTCGATATTATCGGATTTGGAATTATTATTCCTTCACTTCCGTCGATTATCCGTGGCTTTGGATTGACAGAAAATTGGGTAGGTTTTGTATTCGCCATATTTTCTATTGGTATGTTTTGTGGGGGGATCATCTTTGGACGACTCTCAGATATCTATGGACGGAAAAATATCCTGGTACTCACCTCGATTTTGAATATGATCTGATATCTGGTTTTTGCATTTTCTGCAAATATCTGGGTATTTATACTGGGGCGTTTTCTTTCGGGACTCGGTGGTTCCTGAGTGGCAATAGGGCAGGCATATGTGGCAGATATATCTGATGCAGAAAACCGCACCAAAAACTTGGGCCTGACTGGTGCTATGTTTGGTATAGGATTTAGTATCGGTCCGGTGCTTGGGGGAGTTTTTGGAAATGGATCGCACCTCATAGTATGACTCATATCCGCAACGGTTATACTCATCAATATCTTCATAGTCCTATTGTTTCTTCCAGCCATTCACAAAGCACACTGAGAAGTCAGAGAAGAATCTCCCTCGCCACTCGAATTTCACCGTCATAAAAAGCAAATCTATCTACTCTTTGCTATCGCTTTCATATTATCACTTGGTTTTTCTGGCATGCAAACAACTTTTGCTCTCCTGCTTTTTGATCGTTTCTCATTCGATGAGAGGATGATCGGATATTGTCTCGGTTTTATAGGTGTCGTGTCTATGGTATATCAAGGATTTTTTATCAAGTATATTCGAAAAATTTGGGACGAGAGAGGGATGATTATTTTTGGACTCACATCTCTCACAGTTTCTTTTACGCTTTTTGCTCTGAATCCTTTATATCTGGGGGTATTTGTCATAATCGCATTTTTTCCGTTTGGACAGGGGAGTATCAATCCAGCAGTTGGCTCCCTTCATGCTCATTATGCTTGAAAAGAAGTAGGGAAGGCTCTCGGTACCAATACTTCTATGATGAGCCTTGGGAGTATTATAGGCCCCTTTATTGCAGGATATCTGTATATATTTTGGCCGGGTGCACCCTATATTTTGGCAAGTATATTTTTTCTGATTGCCATATTTTTGAGTATCTGGGGACTGAAAAATATCAAAAAATAGCTCAATAGAGTCTCCGATGACATGAAAAATGTAATCAAATTTAAGAATATTTCCTATATTTTTATGCGAATCCTAGATTCCAAGCTTATCTCTGAGGATATTGATCTCATAAAAGAGATTTTGATCTTTCTTGAGTATACTTTCAAGCTTTTTGCAAGAATAGAGAACCGCTGAATGATTACGACCAGAGAATATATTTCCGATACGCTCATAGGTATAGTTCATGCGATTTTTCAGAAGATACATGGCGACCTGACGAGGAATCATATTTTCTTTTTTGCGGTCCTCTCAGAGAATGGATCGTTTTTCTATACCAAAGTGTCAAGATACTGCATCGATAAGTTCCTCATACGTCTTGATAGAAGCCGCCATTTTTTTGGTTGAGTTCCCGATGAGAGAATCGGTAATAGAGAGTTTATTAAGACGGCGAGCTACATTATCTATCGTTGGAGGGGTATTATGTAGTTCATACTCTGCAATTATCTGATTGAGTACTCCTTCTATTTCTCGGACATTTGCCCCGAGATTATAGGCTATAAATTCTGCTACTTCTTGTGGAAGTATAAATTCTCGAGCCCGTGCTTTTTCCTGGAGAATCGCAAGACGAGTCTCAAAATCTGGGATTCCTATATCAACCGTAATTCCCCATTCAAAACGACTCTGGAGACGAGGCTCGAGTGCCGTGAGTTCTTTTGGAGGACGATCACCCGATAAGATAATCTGCTTATTGTTTTCGTAGAGAGTATTAAATATATTATAGAGAACGGTTTGTGTGGCATCTTTTCCGGCAAGAAATTGCACATCATCAATAATCAACACATCGATAGATTGATACTTTTCTTTCATCCGATCAACCGTTCGTTTTTTTACACTTTCTATATAATCACTGAGAAATCTGTCCGCCGTTGTATATATAACTTTTTTATCTTTATAGCGTTCTTTGATAGCATTTCCAACCGCCTGAAGGATATGCGTTTTTCCAAGCCCCACATCTCCATAGACAAAAAGGGGATTATAGGCATTTCCGGGCTTACGAACCACAGCCTCCGCAGCCGCATGAACCAATTGATTCGATGGACCAACGATAAAGTTTTCTAGACGGTATTTACTATTTATGATTCGACTATTTATACCCTCAACCATTTCTGTTCCTGGAGTTTCTTCTTTCTTCTTTTTCGTCGTGATTTCCTTATATTCAGAAACACAATCGAGGGCACTCGCATTTGATGGATTATCAATATTTTTATCAACACAAAAATCAATCATCGTGGTAGTTGCTGCATATTTTTTGGAAGCCATAAGAATTTCTGTAGAAAATTTATGTGCCAAATTGTCTCGCATAAAACTAGAAACCACTCCAAATGTAATTTTTTCAGAAGTTTGCTCTAAGATAGAGATTTTCTTAAAATATGTCAAAAAATCTTGTTTACGCAATGTATTAGCAAGTTCTTTGATTATCTCACGAAGAAGAGTAGTATCTATATTTGCCTGATGCATGATTTAAAGGAGATATTATCTTGAAATAGTGTCATTCTTTGCATAGGTTTATTCATTTTCCTTGTAATGTCAAAAGATAAAATTCCCTTGACAGCATAAGTTGTACACATTATTTATTCGTAAAAAAAGAACCCCTGTATACAACGAAAATATAATAGAAGAAACAAAAAAAATACATACAACTTGTATGTATTTTTTTTGTTTCTTCTATTATCGAACCTCCTTCAATCGTGCAGCTTTTCCTTTGAGCTCACGTATAAAAGAAATATTTTTTCGGCGCACTTTAAACGCTCGAAGAATCTCAATTTTTGCAAGTCCTGGTGAATATATAGGAAATATTTTTTCAATACCTACACCATCAACATCCTTACGAACGGTAATAGTTTTATCGAGAGTGGTTTTTCCATGGGTCTTAATAACAAGACCTTTAAATTTCTGAATACGCTCCTTTGCTCATTCTTTGATGATCTGATGAACTTCTACTTCCATACCAGTAGTAATTTCTGGTCGTTCATCTTTAATGGAATCTTGTTGGATAGTTTTTATAAGTGCTGCATCCATAATAGTGACGATAAATAACAAAATAAAACGAGTGAAAAATCACGAACTGGAAAAGTATATAGAAAAAATAGAAAAAGCAAATTTTAGTTTAGTTTTATTGCTCTGTCCTTCAATTTGCTTGCAAAAACACAAAAACACATATACTATCAGTCACAAAAAATGATATATTTTTTACTTTTTTATTCGTTTCGCCAATGATGACAGCATATTTGGAAAATCTCAAACAGATTCTTGCAAACCTCTTCCTACTTTATAAAAATTTTATTCATTGGAATATATCAAAGATTTGCATATTTTTCTATGCCAATATTGTCGGTTGTATAATCTCTCTACCTTTTATCGGGATTGTAGTGTATCAATATTTTACCAGCTATAGTCAACTGGGTATCTCGGTCAATATCGAGTCGTTTTTAATGAGTAATATAGGATCTCTTGCTACATCTATAGTCGCTATTCTTTCTATGGTGGCAATATTTACTGGTATGTATATGTATTCCAACTTTCTTACAATACATGTATATAAATCCTATCTTGATTGAAAAAAACTCTGATATACCAAAAATCTCTACTTTTCTTGAAAACATTTTCGTGCATACATGGGTATTATTGGTTGGGTATCTCTGTATCTGCTCGTTCCTTTGTTCATCGGTATCATTCTAATGATAACATACTCTAGCATTCTGACAATGTATACAGGAAGATATGCACCATTTATATTTATAATCTTTCTGGTCATGGCCGTAGGGCTTTTTATATGGTTTGTTTATCTCTATATTCGACTGGCCTTTTCATATTATATTCTTTTATATAGTGAGAATATCGGAAAAGCAAAAACCTACGTCCATGAGAGTCTTCGTATGACTAAAAAAAAGGTATGGAAAATTATACTCCTATCACTTCCTTTTGTTATTATTATAGGTGCCATTACGAGCAGTTTAGAATTTGCCCATACTACTATTTTAGAGTCTCGAGTATATGATAAGCTCATAGCCATTCAAAAACTATCATGACAAGATGATCACAAGCTTTTGGAAGGATATTTTAATAGAAATAGTGATGAGGAAAAGGAAGAATTCACTAAAATTGAGAAAGCTTTCGTTCCAACAAAAGATGGTATTAATAGGGATTATCTCAAAGCATCCATGGAATATATCAATATAAAATTGATCGATCCAGAATGGTGGATATTTACGAGCATTTTTGCCCTACTTTCATTTTTTATCATAGAAGGTGTTCTCTCCATGCTCTATTTGGGTATATATTCTATAATCCGTAAAGATGATATGATTGTGAATCTAGATTAATCTTCATATGCAAAGATATATTCAGTTTGCATGATTTATTTCTTGACTCTCAAAAAAAATATTCTACACTGAGTGTCGGTATATTTACCATTTTTATTTATTATAATCTATTTTCTTATGATGAACACGAAAAAAATTATCAGTACTTCGAGTGCGATTATTTTAATGGGAACAACTTTTGCTTATACCGCTTCAGCATTATCAATGTCGATGGAATCATCGCCTGATACCGCATCTATGAGGACCGAACCAAACATGCCGCCAATGCCGGGTCCTATGGGGAAAGAAAATAAGG
Source organism: Candidatus Altimarinota bacterium (assembly GCA_943355085.1). GTDB lineage: Bacteria > Patescibacteriota > Gracilibacteria > BD1-5 > UBA2023 > UBA1545. Next base: position 3,096 of record CALREC010000025.1, on the reverse strand, counting down.
ATGCCTGAACGCAAATGAATCCATGAATCAGAGAAGAAAGAAAGCAGATGAATCAATGAATCAAAGAAGAAAGACAACAAATGAATCAAGGGATAAAAGATGATAAAATGAAGATGATGGAAGAAAATAAACAAAATCGTCCTATGATGGGGAGTGGAATGACCAGACCTCCTATGAAAGAGGGGCAAATGATGGGGAGTGGTAAGATGATAGATGAAGGTGATATGAATAAAAAGCCACCTATGGATCAAGGTGGAGAACTGAGTATGTTTATGAAAAATCCCCTCACTACAGAAGAAAAAACGGCCTTTAAAAATCTTATGGATGCTCATATGGCAACGAAGGACGCTATTATGGCAAACACCTCACTCACCCTAGAACAAAGGGCAACAAAGATGAAAGATCTGATGACTCAGCATTTTTCTGATCTCATAGTTTATGTGGCAGTAGATAAAGAGGATGCTTTCAAAAAAGCCACAGAATTACAACTTGTGCATATGACAAAAAAGCAAGAGAATCGACAGGAATTTAAGGATAGTGCAAAAGAACAACGTCAAGAATTCAATACACAAGCACAGGCAAAAAAACAAGCTTTGTCAGATAAGAATAAAATTATTCTTATAAAAACTATTGACACGCTTTCTCTTGAAAAATTGCAATCAATACTTGCAAAGGTAGAAAAAGCACTTGCTGTTTCAAAAAAAGAACGAGTACTCGCGCAGCTCAATGAGATAGGAGATATGGTTCAAAATAAAATTGATGAACTCACTGGAACATCTTCCGAAGATAGTGTACTCAGTGATGTTCTTGGTACAAATACTGAAACTTCTGTTACACCGTAATCTACAAATAATTTTTCTTGTATTTGAGAACATTCTATTCTATAGTACACATACATCAGCTTTGGTTATGGATGTGTACTATAGAATATTTTATTCCATAAAAGAAGTTATTATAATATTTTCTGCATTATTTTTTATATGAATACTTACGATTTTACAGTCCTTGGAAAGGATGGTGTCGAAATGAATCTTTCTGATTACAAATGAAAGGTGACGATCATAGTCAATATAGCGAGTAAATGCTGACTGGCTTTACAGCACGAGGGTCTCGAAATACTCTATGCTAGATATAGACAATATTGATTCATGATTCTCTGATTCCCTTGTAATCAGTTTGCCGGTCAAGAACCTGGAACTCATGCAGAGATATCTGAGGCCTGTAAGCTCAACTACGGTATTACATTTCCTATCTTATCAAAGATCGATGTAAATGGCAGTACTTCAATTCCACTCTATCGGTATCTGAAAAAACAAAAATGATGACTTCTGGGAAACGCGATCAAATGGAATTTTACTAAGTTTCTGATCTGAAAGGATGGAGAAGTAGTCAAGCGGTATGCTCCGACTACAACTCCTTCCGAAATGGAGGACGATATTAAGAAGTTATTATTCGTTTAATACCTCTTTACTCAAAAAGCTTTCCATCTATCTATCCTATTATTAATATATTCTATGAGAATAGCCATCGGAACAACTAGCTCCCCAAAAGTTGCATGAGTAAAGGATGCAATAGCTGCATGCCCCTATTTTAACACTATCGAAGATCCTATAGAGTACATCCTCGAAAAAACCGAGTCAGGTGTTTCGGATATGCCCCTCTCCCTCGAAGTCACACTTGAGTGAGCTCGTAATCGGGCCATGAACCTTATCAAAAAAGGTATCCAGGCTGATTATTATGTCTGAATCGAATGAGGAACTTGGCCAGTACTCGATCGGAAAGTTCTTGGAGGCACTATTTACATCATAAATAAAACAAAGGAGTGACACTTCGGTATATCTCAAGCCATGGAAGTGCCGGAGGTCGTCGTTAAGATGCTCTATGAAGAAGGTAAAGAGCTAGGGCCTGTCATGGAAGCACTCAGATGAAGTGTGCATACGAGAAGTGAAGAGGGAAGTATGGGTGCCTGGTCTGACAATATGCTCGTGCGCAAAGATGAATTTAGTCTTGCCTTCAAGGCAGCCATCTCTCCATTTTTTAATGAGTACTACAAATTATAGAAAAATTTGCGAAAAATATATTTTCCACTATACTACTCACTATATACAGGCATTTGAACGGCTATCAACCGTGAGCCGGAGAAAGAAATTCCGAGTACTTGGAATAGTAGATCCTCCCGGATGTTCCCGTCATAGAACAAAATCAAGCACCCGCTTTAGGTGGTACCTTCCGGAGAAATCTGGACCGAAAGCATTCATATTTCTTTATGGATGCTTTTTATGTTTAAATTTATAGCCTTCGATATGGATGGAACCCTTACCCCGTCGAAAGGGAAAATGGATAGTGAGATGGTCGAGCTTTTCAAGCAGCTCCTAGCAAAATATCAAGTTGCGATCATTTCTTGAGGTAAATACGAGCTTTTTCAGATGCAAGTATTGCCACATCTCGGAACCGATGAGAAGCTCCTCTCTCATCTCTATGTCTGTCCAACCTGCTCCACTGCCATGTATCTCTACAAAGCAGGAGAATGGCAGAAACAATATTCCCTCGACCTTTCCAAAGAAGAACGAGAACATATAGTTGCTGTTTTAAATGATGCCATTGACACACTCTGACTCCGACCTGAACGGCTCTGGTGAGAGATGATAGAGGATCGTATCACTCAGATCACCATCTCGACTCTCGGACAAGAAGCACCCATCGAGGAAAAACACAAGTATGATCCTGATTTTTCCAAGAGAAAAAAAATTCGAGATTACATGCTGCCAAATCTCGCCTGATTCAATGTCTTAGTTGCCTGATCCACATCTATAGATATCACCAGAGAGGGGGTTGATAAAGCTTATGGGATTAGAAAACTTATGGAGGTTTCCTGAGTTGGTTTAAATGAGATTATATTTGTTGGAGATGCAGTTTTTCCCGGGGGAAATGATTATCCACCCCTCGAGATAGGAGTAACTACGAAGCGGGTTTTCACTATCGAGGATACGAAAGAGTATATTAGAAGTTTGATAGTATAGATTATTTAACATTGTAACTTATTACGAATATGCCAAATACGAGTATTCATTCGGAAAAGTTCGATGACTGGAATGA
>CALREC010000024.1 GCA_943355085.1 Candidatus Altimarinota bacterium | reverse complement strand
TGTAAGAGTATTTTTATCTTATCATCTTTTGCTACTGCTTTTTCTTTTTTTAACTTTTCTTTGTCATAAAGGCTTTGTGATTGAGTAAGTATTTTCAATGCTCCTTTTTCATTGGGAAAATCCGATATAAGTTTTTTGGAAAGTGACAGAGCATGAATGTAATCTTTTTTTTCCAAAAAATCTTTTATATCTTGGGAATGAAGTTTAAACTTAACTTTTTGTGCCAAGTGTTCCTCTGTCAAAATTTTCCCGCGCTTTTCTTTTTCTATGCTCGCAATAATAGCTTAAAGATTTTTTAAATCTTTATAGAGGGTGATTATAATCTGGTCTATTTTTTTTCTTTTGTCTTTTGCTCTCTTGGCAATTTTTTCTATATTAGAGTTTTCCAGAACAGCAATTTTCCGTTGGGCATTTTCATAATAAGTGATATTAGTTTGATTTTTTAAAATCAGTTCTTTTGTTGCCATTATGGCGAGATCAAAATTCAGGGCTTTTCTGTATGTCTTGATCCATGAAATAGCATCTGAAATATCTGTGATATTTTCAGATGAATTTGGTGCCTTCTGGAAAAATTTTTGAATTTTTGTAAATAACATAGAGTGTAGCTCTTTTTATATAAGCTTCATAATTTCCTCAACAGTGGTTTTTCCTGTGGCTGCCTTTATGAGTCCATCCTCCATAATCGTTATCATTCCGAGCTCACGAGCTTTTTGTTCAAGTTCATGTACGGGCGCTTTGTTGAGTATCAGAGGATCGAGTGCTTCGTTCATTATAAGTACTTCATGTGTTCACATACGTCACGAAAAACCCGACATGTCGCATTTTTCACATCCATTCGCTTTTGTAAAATCAATGTCAGCAATATTGTCTTCTATAATATGACTCAAATATCCAGCAACTTTTCATTGTATTACAGGATCGATAATTTTATGAGGCGTTCCACAATCTGGACAAAGCCTTTTTACTAAACGTTGAGAGATGACCATTTTTAACGCAGATGATATGAGAAATGGCTCTATATTCATATTAATGAGACGCTGAATGGTTCCAGCAGCACTATTTGTATGTATGGTGGAGAGCACTAAGTGTCATGTGAGAGCAGCTTCAATAGCAAGCATGGCAGTTTCTCGATCACGAATTTCTCCGACCATAATAATGTCTGGATCTTGACGTACAAGAGAACGAAGTCCGGTGGCAAAATCAAAACCAATTTGTGGCTTTACCTGAGTTTGATTAATATGAGGAATGTTGTATTCGACCGGATCTTCCAGAGTGGTAATATTGTGGGCAAGAGGATCAAAGGAACGTAACATGGAAAAAAGTGTCGTAGATTTTCCTGATCCAGTTGGTCCGGCTACGAGTATCATGCCATATTTACTTGCAAGGCTTGTTTTTATTTTATCAAGATTCACATCGAGAAAATCTAATTTATCGAGCGACAACATATCTGCATTTTGCCTGAGTATACGCATGACGATTTTTTCTCCATCTACTATCGGTATTATACTAACACGTATATCTATGAGTTCATTTCCAAATTTCTCAGATGTAAATGATATTTTACCATCCTGGGGCTTGTGTTTTTCATCTATTCGCATATTTGCAAGTATTTTCATACGAGACAGTAACTTAGCATATTCATCATGGCTAATTTTATCAACAAATAAAAAATCACCGCTCTGTCTGAAGCGAATAGTAATGAAATTTTTACTTGGTTCCACATGTATATCTGATACATTTGTTTCAAGTGCAAAATCGAAAAGACCGTTTGTATATTCGACTATATCTCAGATATCTCCATGTATTGACATTGCCAAGAAAGTGGCGGAATCTTTTATTTTACGAAACATACATTATTGTTGAGAAATAGGCTAATTTCGACCAGTATATACTATAATAGAGTATTATGCAATATAAATGTATTGACAATATATATGTAGTGAGTAAAAATTTACCTTTAACATATATTTATATCGAAAAGTACTTCTATTTGACTCGGTTTGCTGTCCGATGCATATATCATATTTAGTTCCCTTCTACTTTTAGGATCTTTTTTATAATATCATAAGAAAAACCTTTCAAACAGAGCTTTTGTATAACTTTCTGACGTTCCTTGGGGAGTGTTAAATCGTATTTCTTAGAGAGTTTTTGATATTCTAGCTCGATGGCATTGTTTTCATCGGGGATTATTGCTTGTACGAGTGATGTTATCTCACTGCTAAAATTTGGATATACTTTAATAAGTGTATAATATATATATTTTTTCGATTTATTTTTGTTTATATAATCATGGATTTTTCGAACGATAATATGCTCATATGTTTCGTAGGATCAAAATATTTCTTTATATACATCAAGTACATCTCGGATAACCTCAGCTCAAAATTTTTTTGTTTTGAGTTTTTGTTCTATGTATAGTTGTGTTTTTCCTTGTTCGGTATACATTTGTACCAATCCATCGATCGTGCGTTTCTCGGATATGTATGTCGTCATTTCTTCCATGACACTATCTACCAATAGGTTGTTTTTGGCTGATTTTTTCATGAGTGATTCTCGGAGTTTCTCAATTGATGGCAAATAACGCATAGCATACCAGGCCGCGTAATTCATGAGGGATTCTTGAGTTGTGAGGATGCGTGAAGGGGTCATGTGCGGATTGTTATAAAAATTTGACTATTTAGCTTTTTCTATATAATGACCAAGCTTTAATCATGCCAATGTAGCTCAGTGGTAGAGCACAGGATTCATACCCCTGCGGTCGGTAGTTCAATTCTACTCATTGGCACCAGATAAGCAAGTCAGAAAAAGCCTTCTTTTTGAAAAGAAGGCTTTTTATATATTTGAACTAAAAAAAGTCACAAAAAAATACTCATAAAAATTACGAGTATTTTTTGTTATAGATTTTTTTACCCTTCGATACGGATAGAGGGCCCCATCGCATTACAAACATAGACGCTATTTATATAGCCTACTCCACTCTTCAGTCCAGTCGGCTTTACATCTTTGATAGTTTTGAGAAAAAATGCGATATTTTCCTCAAGTTTTTTTCCGCCGAAGGAGAGTTTCCCAGCGAGAGAGTGAACGTTTCCTTGTTTATCATTCTTGAATTCAAACTTACCACCCATAACTTCTTTGATAATAGTAGCGAGATTTTCTCCAACCGTACCAGTTTTTGGATTTGGCATAAGTCCTTTTGGTCCAAGAACCTTAGCGATCTTACCCATTTTACGCATCATCGCAGGAGTTGCTATCGCAACATCGAAATCAATCTTACCTGTTGCAACTATTTCTACAAGGTCATCACCTCCAGCTACTGTTGCACCGAGTGCAAGAAGCTCTTTTTCATTTCCAGCCTCGGTAAATGCGCCTATGCGAACAGTTTTACCACTTCCGTTGGGAAGGGTGATAGTTGATCGAATCATCTGATCTGAGTATTTTGGATCGATATTGAGGTTGAAGTGAATTTCGACTGTTGGGTCGAACTTCACAGTATTGGTTCGTTCGAGTAGGTCCACCGCTTCGCCAATAGTATAAATACGTTCTTTTTCAACAAGAGCAATAGCCTGGTTGTACTTCTTTCCATGCTTTTTCATAAGCAAAATGATAATAGAAAATAAATTGGTCCAAGTGAAAGTTTAAAGCTTTCTCCCAATTGTATTGTTTTTGGACCCGCAGATTATATGAAAAAGCCTTTTGAAAGCAAATTTAAATATACTGAAATTTTCCGTCTTGCTTAATATGCATAGTAAGCAGATTTTTTTTCTCAAATGAAAAATACTCCACGTATTATCATGAGAACAATTACTATTTTTTTCCGTTTTCCATAGAGTTGTGTATAATGCATTCAGGAGGGTGCTATTCGTGTAAAAGAAAAGACTCAGGGTATCCGAATCTATGAATTGGTAAGCTTCCTTGATTATACTGCTCTATGTCCAAATAAGTACAAAAACCATGAAAAAGCTCTTGCATTCTATGATTCCTGAGATGAGGACAAAATAATCTATAATATTTATGATACATATGATATTTCTGGCTCCATATTTTTTTCTGTTTTTTCTTCTGATTCCTGTGGTAATTGTGATAGACTTTTATGGTCGGAAAAAAGGAACCTATTTTCGATCGTCACACTTTCTTGAAGTTATCTACTCTACCAATAATTGGAAATATTTTTATCTGCCGCTTTTGATGAAGGTTGTTATACTCTCATTATTTATAATTATCCTTGCTCACCCAGTGAGTCCGAGCGTAAGGACTGATATCTCCAAGAAAGGAATTGATATTGCGATCGTTTTCGATATATCCAAATCTATGCTTGCTGAGGATATAAAACCTAATCGAATCGAGGCCGCCAAGCGTGTTATGAGTGATTTTGTCAGTCGCTTCACGAGCGATCGACTGGCTATAGTGCTCTTTGCTGGGAAGCCATTTTTGTCTACCCCACTTACTTTTGATTATGCTGCCCTGGTTGATGCTGTCGAGCGCATGACGACAGACTCTATTCGGCAGGATATACCAGGACTCTCTGGCACTGCTATGGGCGATGGTCTCCTGGTGGCACTCGATACACTCAAGTGAGACGAAAAAGATTCTACAAATAAAGAAAGAAAAAAAGTAATAATAGTTCTCACAGACGGTGAGGCAAACATGGGAATCAATCCTATGCTTGCAGCAAAACTTGCTTCTGAGCAGTGAGTAAAGATATATACGCTCGGTATCGGAGATCCAAATGGAACCGAGCTTTATGTGACGAATCGATTTGGTGAAAAGCAGTACTTTCTTGATCAATCTGGAAAACCTATTCATGCGACGCTCGATGAAAAAATGCTTACTAGTATAGCCGATATAACGGGTGGACGTTACTACAACGCCAAAAATAATGATGCACTAAGCTCTATTTTTCAGGAGCTTGAGCAGCTCACTAAAACAGAACTCAAAACAACCACCACTACAATATACCACCCGAGATATGAATGGTTTCTTTTCGGTATACTCTTTTTTATGCCCCTTTGGATCTGGCTTTCATTTGCAAGATTTATAGGGAAAGATATGTAATCATCATAATTTTTCACTCTATTATTCCGTATGAAATATCCGTTCGCACTCATAGATCTCATAGCATTTAAAAAAGTCTCTTCTCTGCTTGCTGGGAATTATAAAACTTCATTTCATGGATCTGGAATGGAATTTGCAGATATACGCGAATACGATCTCGGAGATAATGTTTCTGATATAGACTGGAAATCCACCGCTCGAAGTGGAAAGGTCTATGTCAAAAAATATCAAGAGGATCGTGAGCGTAGAGTCCTTTTTATATGTGATACAGGCGCTAGTATGCGATTTGGGAGTGATATAAAGACCAAACAGGAAACGCTCATGGAGGTATTCTCCTTGTTGTTATTTTCTTCAGCCCAAAACAATGATCCGAGCGGAGCTTGGTTTTTCTGAGAGGTGCTTGAAAAAACTTTTCGAATAGAAAAAGGCATGAGCCATATACAGAGGATGATAAAAGACTTAGAGTTTTGTCAATCGCAAGGGTTGTCTAAAAACTCATCACTCCCGATGGTATTTGAAGAGCTCTGTAAAAAACAGATTAAAAACCATCTTATATTTATCCTGACGGATAGTTTGGATTTACCAGAGGAATCAACTATCCGATCTATACTCGGGCAAAACGATTGTATTATGATTCATATTTTTGATACTTTTGAGAATACTCTTTCTGATCAAAGCACACATGTTCTTGTGGATGGCAGTGATATTTTTATCGATACGGGAGATGTTCTAAAACAGGAGCAATATATTCAAGAAAGAAAATGAGCATTATACGATTTCCACCACAAGATTTCTGCTCTTGGTGGTTCTTATCTGGCACTTGATGAATCTAAAAATATGTATGAGGAACTCTATCTCTTTTTTAAGAAACGTCAAAATAGATGACTGTAGGGAGTTCATGATACTAAATGAGCACTTTTTCCCTCAAAAAAGTAACTATTTCTTTCTCATCCATACGAACGCACCACCAATAATAGCAAGCAGAGCGAGTATTCCAATTATCCAATAAACAGCATGTGACTGCGGATTAGGAGACTGTACATTTGTTGTATTGTCGTTCTTTAGCGGTTGCTCAATGACAGGTGATACTGCACTCGGACTTACTTCATGAGAAGAACTGGAAACATTCTTGCGTTTAATAGGAGAAGTGGGAGAGGGGATAGAAGTAATAGACCCTGAGGAAGTAACGCTATTTACCGTTGGTTTCATGAGAGGAGTTTCTACCTTTGGCTCAGGATACACAGTAGAATTACTCATAGCCTTTCCTCCTCGGTCAATAACGGTCCCCTTCGTATCGTACTCCTTTCAGTCTTTTTTGGTACTTTCAACAACAAGTGGTGCAACGTCTTTACGAATAGCTTTCACTTCCCATGAGAAACTCTCATTACAGCTCGTTGCATCACCACCTCCATAAGAACGTACTCTAAACTCAGCATTCTTTACTGGTCCATGAGCAATGCTGCAAAGTTCATCAGTATCGGATTCAAATGAAGGAGTAAGCATAACTGTCCGTCCTTCTTCCCTCGTAAGAGCCTCAAAGTACTCAGGAAGTTTAATGGTTGCTTTTCCATTTTCGAGTTTTGCTTCTCATCGGTAGTATACACCAACTTCTGGTCATTCAAGGGTCGAGTGTACAAGACGTTTGTTCGGGTCGTTATATCTCGGATCCTGTATATCAAAATTCTTGCTCGTTGCCGAAAAGGAACCATTTACTTGGAGCGTGTACGTGGGAGAAATCGTCCCGATTCCGACATTACCAATCGTAAACTGTTGAAAACAGAAATTATCGTATAGATATATCCGTAATTATCCGTTCATCTCAGATTTCTTGCCACGATAGAAGGAGAATTTTTGATCGCCATGAAAGGACTGTAGTGTTTGCGGAAGTACGACCAAGAACAGTATCCAATGAAAGCGTATCAAATATAAGGAAAACTATTTCCTGTCGTCTCTGAAGGGATTCTTTTCGATATTGATCTATAATCTGATCTTCTGCCCAAATACCAGTATCGGAATATAACTCTTCAAAATACTCTCGATATCTCAGAGAGTATGTATTGATAGTTCTTATAGCTCATTCAGATAAAATTACTTTACGCATACATTGAACTGAGTAGAAAATTTTTTCTTCTCCCGGAGATTTTTTTTGAGTACAAGAGCTTGTTCCTCAATAAACTGACCAGTTATTGCCATAACTTCCTCAAGAGTGTAAGTTTTTTCGCTCATATATTGAGATATATTACTACTAGTGGAGCTTATTATATGAAATTTTCGTCATTTGCAAATTTTTCTCGAGAACTTTTTCTGCTTCTTGTAGAGATGTTTCTCAGAAACATCTCTACAATTCAATACAGTCGAAAGATTTATAATCCACTGCAATAACAAGCATATCGATCAGCTGAATTGAGATCTGTTGTATCGCCATTTAATCATGCCTGAAGACGTGGAGTGTTTGCTATTCCACCTCAACATCCACCAGTTGTACCTGTTCACATAGGATATCCAGCGGCATAATGAGGAAGTCCATCGGTACTGGAAATATAATAACTCCATCCATAACTACAATTCTCTTATTTCATTCATCTCTCCATGCAATGGACAATACTTTTGATCTCCAGGGGAGAAAAAGGGTGTTTTCTGGAGTACGTCCAAGTACGATATCGGGCGATAATCTATCTACAATCCGCTTAAACATATCATCTCTTCTATTTTTTCGCTTCTCGAACATAATTTCCCCGTATTGTTTCCTCACTAAAAATACCAGTATCAGTGAATAGATCAAAGAAATACTCCTCATAATGATTGATATATCTATCAACAGCCTCAATATTATTGTCTTGAAACAAGACTATTTTCATTTTGAATACGGGAAATAGAATAAACACGAACTTTTTGCTGCAAACGATCCGCCGCTATTTCTATAGTTTTATCAGTATGAGCAATAGCTTCCGTAACAGTATAAAGCTTGCGACTATTCTTTGATTTATTCATAACCTTTTTGATTTATTTATGATATAATAATGTATTCTCATTATACCCAAAATCTCAAGAACTCAAAAAAGTAACTATTTCTTTCTCATCCCTACGAAGGCACCACCAATAATAGCAAGCAGAGCGAGTATTCCAATTATCCAATAAACAGCATGTGACTGCGGATTAGGAGACTGTACATTTGTTGTATTATCGTTCGTTAACGGTTGCTCAATGACAGGTGATACTGCACTCGGACTTACTTCATGAGAAGAACTGGAAACATTCTTGCGTTTAATAGGAGAAGTGGGAGAGGGGATAGAAGTAATAGAC
>CALREC010000023.1 GCA_943355085.1 Candidatus Altimarinota bacterium | reverse complement strand
TGTATTAGAATATATATGTACCATATATACCCATTTTCTCCAAAAAAGCAATGCTCTTATGGAAAAACATAAAAATATCTCGGTTAAATTTTGTTTTTTCTTGAATATAGATATACTGCCCGTATATATCTTTCCTCTTTTTTTCTCCTGTAATGGCACTCTACCAAACATATAGACCCAAAGATTTTCGTTCTGTTTTCGGACAAGCTTTTGTGCGAGAGGTCTTGCAGAATGCTCTTTTGCAAAATCGTACCGTTGGAGCTTATTTGTTTCATGGATCCCGATGAACGGGCAAAACGACCGTGGCACGCATACTTGCGAAGGGGGTCAATTGCTTGGCACTCACAACGGATGGAAATCCTTGTGGGGTGTGTCAAAACTGCTTGGATGCCGACAATGGGAAGCTTCTTGATATCATAGAAATCGATGCTGCTTCCAATACTGGAGTCGATAATATACGGGATATGATTGAACGTGCTCAGTTTCAGCCAACCCAAGCGCCTTATAAGGTTTATATTATCGATGAGGTGCATATGCTTTCCAAGTGAGCTTTTAACGCCCTTCTTAAGACTCTGGAAGAACCACCAAAGCATGTAAAATTTATCCTTGCGACTACGGAGATTCAAAAAATACCAGACACGATCATATCTCGATCTCAACGATATGATTTTAAACGGATAAAAAACGAGGATATTATTGAACGTCTTCATTTTATAGCTCATAGAGAAAAGATCGAAGTAGAAGAGTCAGCATTGGAGCTTATTGCACGTCTCGCAAAGGGTGGTCTGCGTGATGCCATAACATTATTTGAGCAATACTCGGCCGGGGGGGTTCTTAAACGAAAATATATCGAGGAAAATTTAGAGCTTATTGGTGAAGATTTTCTTTTGGCTTTTGTCAAAGCGCTGATTGAGAAAGATACTGATCAAACACTTGCTCACCTCATATCTTTACGAGATAAAAGTCTAGATGTACGACTGTTTTTGGAGCAACTTTTATTCTTTCTGCGCGATCGCATGAAAGATTCGTTGAAAAAAATAGAGTTTTCTTCCTATGCTCAGCTCTTTGAGATATTTGAAGGGATATACGGACGACTCAAGTTTACTCCAGATCCATTTTTGCTTTTAGAGACCAGTGTATTTCGGTGCATTGCAACCTCTGAGCTTTCCTGTCTTCATACAACCCTGACTCCGACTCCTCCTCAGAAGGAGAGAGAAGCAAAAAAAGATGGAAAATCTTCCTCTCTTCCACCTAGGCATGCTTCCCTAGGAACTGAGCCAGTAAAAGAGGGAATTGTCTCCCCCTCCTCTCCCTGAACGGAGCCAGGACTGAGCGGCAACTCTTTTGATTTTAGTCGTTTTATTGAGCATATTAGAACCATACCAAAGCGATCATTTGTATGACTCGGGCTTCGGGTATCCACCTATAGTGAAGAAGGACATACTATTGTTATCCACCCAGATAATGATTTTAATCTGAGTAAGCTTGATTCTGCTGATGTACGTCTTTTTCTCCAAGAAACCCTTGACTCTCTTTTTGGCATAGGATACACGATAGACATTCGTAAATGAAGAGCATCAAAATCGACTGGGAAATCTTCCCAGAGCCTCGCGGATGATGCTATGGATATATTTTAGTTATTTTTTACTTCAGATTGTATGCAACGTCCATTTCTTTTTAAGCTCATTTTTAATCGGTATTTTTTTCAGAAACTATTTGCCATAGCACTTCTTGTTCTGGCTATCTATTTTCTGGAATCTTTTCTTGCTATTTTTCTCATAGCTTTCCTTTTTTCCTATCTTTTTCTCGATGTCGCAAAATATATAAGTTTCCGCATGGTTCAGTTTAGTGACCATATTTCAGATAGATGGCTCAGGAAGTTTTTTCGTACTGGTTCATCTCTTCCTGTTGTTATTACGCTCGTTTACACTGCTTTTATCATAGTCGTTATATCTCTTTTTTATACCCTCATTCCTCACTTGCTTGAGGAAGGGAAAGGTCTCATAAACGATGCTCCTGCGATCGCAAATCAGATTCAATGATTCATCGCTCAATTGGAAAAAAGCGTAAATATGGATCTCGGTATCAATAAAACCCTCGATAATATATTTAATCCCGCATCTGTCCAAGAAATAGTAAAAGGAACATTTGAAAATATTAAAAATATTGGAATTTTTCTGACCAAATTTGTGATCGCACTCATACTCAGTTACATATTTCTTATAGATAAAGGAAAGATAGCAGACTATCTAGAAACTATGAAAGGGTGAAATTTTTCATTTCTTTATGATGAATACAGCATTATTTTTGGGAAAATAACCAAAGGATTTGGACTTATTTTCAAAGCTCAGGCCATTATCGCTTTTACTAATGCGATCCTGACTGTCCTGGGTCTTTTTGTGGTGAGTTTTTTTCATGGAGGAGATGCATTTCCATATATAATAACCTTGGGTGTGATAGTATTTATATTTGGATTCGTGCCCATTCTCGGAACTTTTCTTTCTGGTTTACCGATTATGATTATCTGATACAATTATGGTGGAACAAGTGTTATATTGGCAATAATCTGAATGATAAGCTTTATACATGCCGTAGAAGCATACTATCTCAATCCAAAAATAGTATCCTCGTATATGGAACTTCCAGTCTTCCTGACATTTTTGATTTTACTGGTATCTGAGCATATGTTCTGATTCGTTGGGCTTTTGATCGGTGTGCCGCTTTTCTATATTTTTGTCGATCTTCTCAAAGATTTTGATCGTTTTGTGACCAAAGTAGAACATGCTTCCAATCTTTTTCATGAAACCAAAGACGATACAAAAGATGCCATAGCAAATGATATCCGGCTTAGTCGCTCGGGAAAGAGAGAAGGAAAATAATTTCAAAAACTTGTCTGTACTTTTTTGAAAAATCCCTATAATACTCTGGCATCTTTTTGTGGCTCGTGCATCTGCCTCGATTTTTTCTCTACAATTTGTACGCTTTCAAAGAAGTGGTTTAGAATGGTATGGTCTTCGTACCTTCCGTGCTACTTCTCACGCTATCCGATAAGATAGCGACTATCGCCTGAGGGAATACAAATGGGGTTACAACGGCGTACGAAGGATGCTTTAAATAATACAAAACCTCTATCTGCATGCATTTGTGCGCATATTTCTAGATAAAACTACTTTACCTTTTATCATTTATGTCCTTGATCCTAGCCTCTGCAAACATACTCATTCTTTCGTGACCATCAGGAGTTGGAAAAACAACTGTCTGGGAATCTCTTCATGAAAAGCATTCAGATCAACTCGAGAAAATCGTAACAACTACCACCCGAGCCAGGAGAGTGGGTGAGGTAGATGGCCAGCACTATTATTTTTTGTCTCGCAGTGAGTTTCAATCACGTATTGAATCATGAGAGATGATAGAATATGCCCTGGTCCATGGTAATTATTATGGCTCTACATTTTCTGAACTTGAGCGCATTTTAGAGCTCGGTAAATATCCGTTGTATATTGTCGATCCACAATGAATGGTTCACTTGAAACCAGTTCTTGAACATCGCACCTATCGGGTGCAGACTTTTTTTCTCCTTCCGCCTTCCATAGAAGAGCTCAGGAATAGACTCTCTATGCGTGGTACAGAAAAAGCAGATCACTTGGAACTTCGTCTTGCAAGTGCTCTCGTAGAGATGGAAGAACAAGATTTTTATGATTATAAAATTATCAATACTACCCTGGAGGAAACACTCGAAAAACTCGCATCGATTATTTTCTCGAAATAACCTTGCTTTCTCTTGTTTTTCCCTATAATACAGACTGTCTTATCTCTCACACCTAAAGAGAGTTTATGTTTCTTCTGAATACAAAGCCAATTATCAGTGTTAAGGATTCCAGGGCTGTATACACGTCGACATAAAATTTCTTCTTGTGTCTTATTATTTTCTTGTTTATGATTGATATCAAAATCCTCCGGAATAATCCAGAACTTGTTCGCAAAGCTCTCCATGATAAAGTTACGAGAGTCGATCTTGATCGTGTTATCGAGCTTGATATGAAGCGTATTCCTCTCAAACAAAACCTCGATGAGATTCGTGCAGAGAGAAACAAGATTTCTGACGCCATGGGGAAAGGAAAACCAGAACCTGCTCTGATCGAGAAATCGAAAGCTCTCAAAGAGCAACTTCAGATTTTGGAGGAGGAATCAGAGATCATCGAAGCAGAGTTTCTTGCACTCTATAAGAAGATTCCAAATATCCCCACGTCCGACACTCCAGTCGGTCTTACTGAGGATGAAAATGTGGTGGTTCGACAATGGGGGATTCTGCCAACTTTCAGCTTTCCAGTGAAGAATCATGCCGATATTGCGAATGCACGGGGATGGCTTGACAAAGAACGAGCAGCAAATATTGCAGGAAGTCGTTTTGCATATCTCAAAGGAGATTTGGTACGACTCCAATTTGCTCTCATTAACTGGGTCATGGATACTCTTGGTGATGAAAAAGTGATCACTTCAATCATTGCTGAGCATGGACTCAATATTTGTTCTAAACCATTCACTCCGATCCTCCCTCCGCTGATGATCAAAACGGCTCCATATGAGGCTATGGATCGCCTCGAGCCAAGAGAGGATCGCTATAAGATAGAAGGACAAGATCTCTGGCTCCAGGGGTCCGCTGAGCATGTCCTCGGTTCTATGTATGCGGGCGAGATTTTCGAAGAACGAGAAATGCCGGTTCGATATCTCGGATATGCGACAAGTTTTCGCTGAGAAGCCGGAACGTATGGAAAAGATATGGAGGGTATAATCCGAATGCACCAGTTCGACAAGATGGAGATGGAAAGTTTTGCAACCGCAGATACAGCACATGATGAACATTTGCTTTTTTCAGGAATTCAAGAATACCTCATGCAGCAATTGGAAATCCCCTATCAAAAACTCCAGAAATGTACTTTTGACATCGGTAAGCCAAATGCAAAAGGCTCTGACATAGAGGCATGGCTTCCAGCTCAAAATAAGTACCGAGAGACGCATACGGCAGACTATATGACCGACTACCAGTCACGACGACTCCAGACACGCGTACGACGTTCTACTGGCGAAGTAGAGCTGGTTCATACCAATGATGCAACAGCATTTGCATGTGGACGCGCCCTTGTTGCCATTATAGAGAATTACCAGAATGAAAATATGACTGTCAGAATTCCCAAGGTATTACAGAACTATATGTGAGGAAAAACGGTATTATAATCCCAGATAGAAAAAATCTCTCCCGAATTCGGGAGAGATTTTTTAATACTGCTCAAATAATACTTGTTCTTTTGTGATACCCAATTGTTCCAGTTTTCCTCTTGCATCCTTCACCATGGCAGGACTTCCACAAAGATAGAATTCTCCATAATTGTTTATATTTTCTTCTGTAAGGAAATCGGTCACTCGTCCTCGAATGGTATCTTCGCTATCCTCCTGACTCAGAAATAGTTGGTAATCAAATTTTGGATAGTTTTGTTTGATCCTATTGAGTTCATCGATATAGAAAATATCCGCAATAGTACGTATTCCAAAGACATATACAAGTGGGGTTTGTGACCCGAGATCCATAAGAGCTCGGATCATAAAATAAAGCGGAGCAAATCCTGTTCCGGTACCGATAAAAAGCTTTGGAGCAAGAGTATTTTTGAGTACAAAATGTCCAAGTGGAACCATCCCTATTATCTCTTCTCCGATTTCTAGAGAACATATTTCAGTACTCCCAACTCCACCATCGAGCTGTTTGATGATGAACGTAAAAGTCTGACCATCGGTATACCCGATAGAATAAGCTCGGCGGAGTTTTGATTTTGGGAGCATAAAAAGAACATATTGTCCTGGTTCTACTGAGATGAAGTCTGAAGTCGTAAAAACAAGCTCGTATACGTCGTATGTGAGCTTGTTTTTTTGTATGAGCTTAAAGGGAAGTTGTTGCATGTTTTGAGAGTCCTATCATGAGAGTAAGCTATGCTTTTTGTTCAAATTTCTTGTCATTTGACGCACGGAGAGCTATCATTGCGGAAGTAAGATCGGAATATTTTGTTGGATCAAGCTCATTCCCCATGAGTCCCGAGAGCGTTGTTCGTATGGCACGAGCAGTTATACGAACCAAATTTGTTTGATCTGATTCTATTTTTGGAAGTTCGCTCATTGCTCCCGCATGCGTTTCGTCTATGATTTGTTTGATCTCATGAGAAATAGTCGGACTTTCTGGTTCGACTATTTCTATGGGGGATAATCATTTATTTTCTGACATATTTGGTATAATCAAATATAATATTTCTGATTATACCATGAACATAATAAAAAGCAAATTACGCTCGGATTTTCTTTTCTATCTCGTTGGCAATGGCAGTATTTTCTTTCAGAAATTGGCGGGCATTCTCACGACCCTGACCGAGCTTAATATCTCCATACGAATAGAACGCCCCTGCTTTTTTTATGATCTCCATCGTCGTTCCTATATCAACTATTTCCCCTTCAAGAGATATTCCTTCATTAAAGAGTACATCAATCTCGACTTCCTTGAATGGAGGCGCGATTTTATTTTTTACCACTTTGACTTTTACTTTATTTCCGGTGGTTTCTTTATCATCTCCTGTTCCACTTTCGAGTTTTTCTTTGCGACGTATATCTATGCGTTGAGATGCGTAGAACTTGAGAGCATTTCATCCTGTAGTGGTCTCGGGACTTCCAAACATCACTCAGATTTTCATACGACTCTGGTTGATGAATATGACAGTACAGTTGGACTTAGAAATCACCCCGGTAATTTTTCGGAGAGCCTGACTCATGAGACGAGCCTGAAGGCCCATAAAAGAATCTCCCATATTTCCCTCGATTTCTGCCTTTGGTACGAGTGCGGCAACAGAGTCTATGACTATGAGGTCTACGGCATTGGACCGCACAAGCGCATCTACAATCTCGAGAGCTTGTTCTCCATAATCGGGCTGAGATATGATAAGTTCATCAACATTAACACCAATTTTTTTAGCATATTCTGGATCCAGAGCATGCTCTGCATCGATAAAAGCAGCCGTTCCACCGAGCTTCTGAACCTCTGCGATAGCATGAAGTGTGAGGGTAGTTTTTCCAGATGACTCAGGTCCATAGATTTCTACAATTCGTCCTTTTGGATATCCACCTCCGAGGGCCCTATCAAGGGCTATAGATCCAGATCCTATCATCTCAACCTTGATGGCTTGTTGATCCCCAAGTTTCATAACAGAACCAGCTCAAAATTGTTTTTCAATCATTGCGAGAGCAGCATTGAGTGCCTCTTTTTTATTATCTACCATAAAATGTGATGTAAAGAAATATACACAAGTGAGTATATGTAATTTTTTTCTGATTGCAAATATTTTTCATACTTTTACAGAATTTACTATTTATGTAAAAATGAGCACATGCTCTGAAAAATAGATAAAAACGGCTCAAGATTGAGCCGTTTTTTTGGATTCCCCCCCTATTTTTTTTTACTCTGCTATCACATTTTTAATAGAGATTGTGCGTTGTGTTTCTGCCATAGGTACTTTCATCCGACAAAGCAGAGTTGCCGCGTCTTCATCGAGTGGTACAAGATTTTTTCCTCTCTTGACAACGCGTCCGTTCGGCTGATTAACAGCTTCTTTTAAGCGTTTCTCATGTACATTATCATGATGTATTTTTGGTGTATTGTTGATCAGTGATACCCAAAAATCCATGTTTTGTACAATGAATTGTGGTACTATAATACAGAGATTATTTTTTCTGAACTGAAAACCAAATGAGACTATCCCACTCTTGTTGACCTTCGACCATGAACAATTTTTCACTATTATCTCCTTTTGTTAAAAAAGCCTCATTCTTTTATGCATTTCAATCTATTTGTCAATTTTTTTTTGTATTTTTTGGTGCTTTCTATAGACTTCTCTCAGTTATATATCATTTTTTCATTTTATGACAACAATACATTATCATTTTATCGGGATAGGAGGTATCGGTATTTCCGCTATTGCAAGGTATTATAAAGATCTTGGATATACTATCTCGGGTTCAAGTGATAGTGATTCTGATTTGATTGATCTCCTGAGAGATGAGGGGATGGATATTTCGATCGGGCACAGTGAAAAAAATATTTCTTCTGATATTGATCAAATTATTTATACCAAGGCAGTTCTCGGTACGGCAAATAGTTTTGAGGAGGGGTATAGAAATAATGTTGAAATGATTGCATGATTTGAAAAAAATATTCCTCTGGTTTCTTATCCTGATGCCCTTGCTCATATAGTAAATGCAAAAAAATGCATTGCTATTACTGGAAGTCATGGTAAATCTACTACGACTGCTATGACCGGAGTTATGCTTGCTGGTTCGAGTATCGGTGGCTCTGTGCTCGTCGGAACACAGGTACCAGAGCTTGGAAACTCCAATATACACATAGAAGATTCTCCTTTTTTTGTTATCGAAGCTTGTGAGTACAAGCGAGCATTTCTTGCCTATCGGCCTTATATTACTGTTATTACCAATATTGATCTTGATCACCTTGATTATTATCGAGACCTGACAGACTATATTTCTGCCTTTCAATCACTCATAGACCA
>CALREC010000022.1 GCA_943355085.1 Candidatus Altimarinota bacterium | reverse complement strand
ATCGTTATACCATGCATGGGTAAATTTCGGATGATGGGTTGCCTTTAGTGGGCACCAATAGCGCTCAGTTCGAGCACCGATTTCGAGTGCATATGCAAAAAGTCCATTCATATAACTACAATAGAGGCAATTGATTTTTTGAATCCAATTGAGGTAATCTAAGAATCGTCGTTCATAGACAAAATAATCTCTGCGCAATACCCGAGGTATGCGGTACAATGGAAATGCGGTATATTGATATATTATTAAAAATATATCTAGAAGCATTGCGGGCACAATCATCACATATATGAACGGCATAGAGAGGATGTGTCGAATAGGCGCATTGAAAACCATCCGAAAAAAACCTTCTCGAAATCGTTTATTTTTTCGTGAAAACTCTTCCAAAAAAATGACCTTTTTTTTATCTATGGTATATCCATACTCTTTCGTTACACGATCATATTCTTTTTCAAGATCATGACGAAGGGCCTCAAATTTTTGCAAAAGCTCAGTGATTTTGGATTGCATAAAAAAATTGTTAGGAAATATGTTCAGAAGTCGCCAGAAACAATCAAAAAACTCTTTTTGCCCCAGCTTCTCGGAGAATCTTGGCACATTCATTTGCGGTCGAACCAGTAGAAATAACATCATCTACTATAATTACATCTTTCCCTATGATAGAAGAAATATATTTTTTACGAACCGAAAAACTATTTTTCACATTTCGAAGTCGATGAGATTTACTCAGTTTTGCCTGGTGTTTGGTAAAGCGAGTTTTTTTGAGAATATTTAAAAAAAGTAAATCATTAGAGACCGCAAGATGATCTGCGAGTATTTCTGAATGATTATATCCTCTTTTGATATAAGAAAAAATATGGAGTGGAACTGTGGTAATAATAGCATCACGATCTGTATTCTCTAAACAAAATACATCAAAGCAGTTCTGAAGGATTGGAAAAAACAGGCTTTTTTTATGTTTCTGAGAATAGTACTTATATGCCTCAAGCTCTTTTTTAAAATCAGGAGTATATTTAAGTGCCACAAATGTTCCGTCGAGTTCCCAGAACTCCCCCATTTGTTCGAGATAATATAGATTTTTATCAATAAAAAGCTCTTGAAATAAACGGGGTTTTTCAGGAATGAGAAACACATGTGATAAGAAGGAAACAATTCGATCCAGGTGTACCATAAAACTAAAAAATCTTAGAAAGAAAACCACCATCGGAAACCTCTATATTTTTTTCCTCAGCTATTGCATGATAGAGTTCTCGTTCTTTTTTACTCAAATGAGTCGGAATCTTTATATGAATAGTGATAAATAGATCCCCTTTTTGGTCCTTAGAGATATGTTTTACACCATCTCACTTGAACCTTAGAACCTCATCATGTTGTGTACCTGTTTTGATGTCTATACTACGATCACCTAACACAGGGAGCTTCAAAGTCTTTTTAATTCCAAGAATGGCTTCTACTGGATCTATTTCAAGAATATAATAAAGATTGGTATCTTCCCTTCTCAGTCCATCTATACTATCAGGAATATTAAAAGTGATATATAAATCTCCTGGGGTCGAGCCGATACCATCATTTCCCTCGCCTCGAACCTTGATGGTCATCCCATCATCAATTCCTGCTGGAATATCGATTTCCTTTTCAGTTTTTAGAGACTCGCGCCGTTCACCACGACAAGATGCACAGGTATCTGTGATAATCTTTCCAGTCCCACGACAAACATCACATATTCCCATCTGTTCCATAACTCCAAATATAGTCTGTGTACGGCGACGAACTTGTCCAGCTCATCGACACTGAGTACATTCTTTTGGCTCGGTCCCTTTTTTCGCACCCGATCCCTCACATGTAGTACACAATACCTTCCGAGTATAGGATACCGTTTTTTTGAGACCCGATAGTGCATCAGCAAAATCAAGCCTTACTCGAATCTCTATGTCCTCTCCTTCTATACCACCCGACTTCCGCCTGGTTCCTCCTCATTGAAAACCTCCACCTCAGCCAAAAAAAGACTCGAAGATATCCGAGAAATCCATATTGGTATGGAAACCTCATTGACCACCTCCAAATCCACCACCCATATCATTGGAACCAAATCGGTCATACTGTGCACGTTTTTGTGGGTCACTGAGTGTTGCATATGCTTCGTTCACTTCCTTGAAAAGGAGCTCTTTTTCCTTATCGCCACCATGTCGGTCAGGATGTACTTCCATCGCTTTTTTGCGATAAGCTTTTTTAATCTCTTCAGGACTTGCCTCGCGAGAGACTTCCAATATTTCATAAAATTCGTATGCCATATATTTAAATCGAGAGTGAGATATTAAAAAAGACGCATAACCTTTGTTTCTTCAAGTTGTATAGCTCCTCGCTTTACAAGCTCACCAAATGCACGTGTTGTTGCTTCCACATCGACCATCGCATTATGGGCTCCTTCGAACCATTCTCCAAATAAGTGTTTATAGAGTTCCGAGAGTTTCGGTGGCTTGAAAGCAAATCAACGACCTTGGAGTTTACAGTGATCGGTAGATCCACGCATTGTGCATATTCTCTTAATAGGCTGATAGTCTCCATCCCTATTTAGACGCCTGAGCTCAGATCGAATAACTTCTTCATCATACTCGATGTTATGTCAGACAACAATATCCGTCGTATTCAGGTATTGAAGCATCTGATCTATAACACTTTCAATATAAGGAGCTCTTGCAACATCAAGATCATAAATACCATGAACCTGAGATGCTGCAAATGGAATAGAAATATGTGGTCTTACCATAATATCTATACGATCTATTTCTGTAAAGCCATTTATAGGATCTATCTCTCCGAGAATACCCGCAAATTGAACGACGTAGGGCTGTTCATCAAGATTGCCATTACGAACCGTGAGTCCGGTTGTTTCGGTATCAAATACAAAAGCTTTCATAAAAAAGAAAAGGGGGAATGAGTAAAAAATTTCTCAAAGCCCTCACTCCAGCTCTCTCCCAAGGGGAGAGAGGGTAAAAAGAAAAACCCTCTCCCTTCTCCCCCTGGGAGAAGGGTCGGGGATGAGGGCTGTACAAAATCAGAATATACTAAACTTCTAAAAAAATTTCTTGTAGTCATAGCTCTTAAGTTCTGTATCGACTCTCCTTATGAGTTCCAAAACAACCCCCACTACGATGATAAGTCCAGCCCCAGAGATCAGAAAGTCGATCTGACCTCCGGCACCAGATGTATCGATTATCTGAACGACTCAGTTAAGCTTAGACATGAGGTATGGAAAAATAGCAATAAAAGCAAGGAATGATCCTCCATAGAGATTCAAATGCAGCGAAGTTTTTTCTAGATATTCCGCGGTTTCTCGTCCTGGTCGAACTCCTGGAATATATCCCCCACGTTTTTGTATACTTTCTGCAACCTCATCAGTGTTGAATACTATAGAGATATAGAAGAAAGAGAAACCAAGAACCAAAAGAAAATATATAATAATGTAAAGCCAGCTGGGATTATTCATGGAAAAATATTCAAGAAGAAACTGTCAGATTTGAAGAGATCGTCCACTACCACGATTCGCAAGAACCTGACCTATGAGGGCTGGAAAAGTTACAATAGATACGGCAAATATTATCGGTATCATACCGGCTTGATTCACTCGTATTGGAAAATATGATTTTTCATCTCGACCCGTTCGTGTATAGATCAAAGGAATTTTTCTAAATCCTTCAGTAAATTTAATAATAATATAGATAACTCCGAGTGTCATGATGGTGAGAATCAAGAGTAACGGATAGTTTCCAACGGAGATATACTGCATAATATGAGATGGAACTCAGGCGAGAACTCAGGCAAATATTATCATAGAGGCACCATTTCCAATACCTGATTCATTGATAACTTCACCAAGCCACATAAGGAATAGAGTTCACGCAGTAATAAAAAGCATCGCAGGCAGTACTGCCCCCCAAAAATTACTTACATCCATTATTTTTCCGCCACCACCAATCAGAGTATTGAGAAGAATAATCATTCCGTAGCTCTGTGCAAAAGCCAAGGGAACAGTGAGCCATCGTGTATAGTTATTAATCTTTTTTTGTCCCTGTTCTCCTTCTTTCTTCATCGCTTCCAATTGTGGAACGATAACAGCCAAGAGTTGCATGATAATAACCGCATTTATATATGGGGCAAGTCCCATGAGAACAATGGAGAAATGTTCCAATCCTCCACCCATAAGAGAACTAAAGAACGCAAGTCCTTGATTGGCAGCAAGAAAATCCTTAATAGAAAGGAGTGCTGTTGTGTTTACTCCTGGTACAGGGATAATTGACAGAAATTTATAAAGGACTACAATACCCAGGGTCACGAGAATTTTTATTTTTACATCAGAGGACTTCCAAATACGAGATATGTTTTTAAGGATCATAAAATTCAGAAAGAGATATAAAAGTGTATATTGAAACGCAAGGATTGTATGAAAAACTCTGAGTTAGTCAAGTTTATTCAAAATATAGCAAAATATAAAACCCTCCTTGGAAGTGGAGGGTTTTATATGGATAGATTAAAGAATCTCTACAGTTCCACCTGCTTTTTCGATTTTTGCTTGTGCTTGAGCAGAAGCCTTGTGAATACGAACTGTTATCTTTGAAGTAATTTCTCCATTTCCAAGAAGCTTTATGAGAGCTCCGATATTTGGAATAAGTCCTTTTTGTACAAGTACCTCACTATCTATAGTAGTAACTCCCTCGGCTGCAAGTTTCTCAAGTGTTGAAACATTGAGAATAGAGAATACGTTTGGTGCATGAGCTGTAAAACCACGCTTTTTTGGAAGACGTCTAAATAGAGGGGTTTGTCCTCATTCAAAGGCTGCATTAAACTTACCTCGTCAAGTACGAGAATTTTGTCCGCCGTTTCCTCGACCAGAAGTACCCCCCTTTCCAGAACCAACTCATCGACCTACACGCATTCGTGGTTTTCGTGAGTTTGGAGCAGACTCTAAAGTGTTATGAGAAAGCATAGTATGAATATTAGTTAATGAATTGAGAATTGTAGGTAAAAATTATTCTTCTTTTTTGGTTGTTTTTTTTGCAGGTGGAGTTGCTGGAGTTGCATCTACTAATGAAGGACTAGTTACAGTAACTTTTGAGGTAGTTCTTGTAACTTTTTTAAGACAAGCAAGAGCCTTCATTGTAACACGAGCATTGGTGATAGGATTAGTAGTTCCTCGTTGTTTAGCGAGAATATCCTTGATACCAGCGACCGCAAATACCTTACGAGCAGAACCTCCGGCAATAAGTCCAGTACCCTTCGAAGCAGGATGTATAAAAATATTCGCAGCTTTGTAACTTGCAGAAAGGTCATGAGCAATTGTTCCATCAATAATACTAAAAGAAAGAAGATTCTTTTTAGCATCACGAACGGCCTTTTCAATAGCTACTACTACTTCGCCAGCCTTACCCATACCAAAACCAACAGTTCATTTTCCATCACCAATAACAACAGATGCACGGAAACGAAGTTGACGACCTCCTGCGGTTACACGAGTAACTCGATCTACTCAAAGGAGCTCTTCTTGAAATTCCTTTTGAACATCCTTAAAACCTCCTCCGCGCTTATCATCTCGTGGTGGACGATTCTCTCTTTGGGATTTTACTGGTGCAGTAGTATTTGTAGTAGTATCTGCCATAATAAATGGGAAAAATAAATAATTAAAATTGAAGTCCTCCGGAACGTGCTCATTCTGCAAGACATTTTACTCGTCCAGCATAAAGAAAACCTCCTCGATCAAATACACAAGTTGTTATACCAAGTGAGAGGGCTTTTTTTGCAAGCTCTTCTCCTACTTTTGTAGCACATTCTTGTTTTGTACCCGCCATAATTTTCATATCACTTGAGGCACAAAGGGTTTTTGCAGCAGTATCATCAATCATCTGTGCATAAATAGAAGTATTACTTCGAAACACGGAAAGACGTGGTTTATTGGCAGTACCAATAACAGTGGATCGTACACGAATCTGTCGTCGTTTACGTTTCATAACTTTTTCTAACATAGAGTGTGAATTAGCTAAATAATTAAAGAAGAATTCCAGATATTAAGGAGACTATTTCTTTCCTCCCGTCTTACCAGCCTTTCTGCGTACGTGTTCTCCAACATATCGAATACCCTTTCCTTTGTATGGCTCTGGTTTTTTGATGGATCGTACGAGTGCGGTATAGTAACCCACTTGTTGTTTATCTATCCCAGAAATATGAATAATATTTTTTTCTTTCTCATCAAGAGAAATAGTTATACCCTTTGGCGCAGGCAGATCAACTTTATGATAAAAACCGACAGCAAGAACAAGTTTAGATGGGCCAGCAACTTCAAATTTATATCCAACCCCCTGAATTTCCAAAGATTTTTTATACCCCTCTGATACTCCTACTACCATATTTGCAATAAGGGCTCGGGTTAATCCCCACATAGCCTTATCTTTGCTATTTTCCTCATTGGCAACCATAACTGCAACAGAGGCATCTTTTACTTCGAGAGAAGTACAATCTTGAAGAGTATACTTAAGCTCTCCTTTTGGTCCAGAGACGGTAATGTTTTTTCCGTCTACCTTCACATTTACTCCAGATGGGAGTAAAACGGGAAGTTTTCAAATTCGAGACATATAAAATAGTGATTAATAAGTATATAATATTAGTAGATTTCACAGAGAAGCTCACCACCAGTACCAAGTGCATGTGCCTCGTATCAAGTAATAATACCCTTTGGAGTAGAAAGTATAAAAATACCAAGTCCATTTCGAGATTTACGAACATCCGCTGATTTTACATAAATTCTCTGACCAGGACGACTGATTCGACGGAAAGAGGGAAGATATTTAGTTTTACGAACATCATTGAGCTGTACGGTAATTTCTCGTTTATTCTCACTGACAACAAAAGAAACAATATAAGAATTCTTTTGTAAAATGGAGACAATTTTTTCTTTAAGTGCAGAGTAAGGAATGCTTACAACTGCAAGTCGTGCAAGATATCCATTTCGGATTCTTGTGAGCAAATCTGCAATTGGATCATTGATCATAGTAACGATTAAGTTAAAAAATTAGAGTTTGTAGAAAATATCATACATGAAAATACTACCAACTGGATTTACGCACCCCCATCAATTCTCAAGCATTTGCACGTTCACGAACACAGATACGGCACATATCAAATTTTCCCATATATCCACGAGAACGTCAACAGATAGAACAACGATGATAGAGTCTTGTAGAAAATTTAATAGATTTTCCAGCCTGAAAAAGACGAACTGCTTTTTCTTGAGCTTTACTGCATTTCACTTCTAAAGCTTTTCTTGCCATAGTAGGGTGGTAATTGATAATAAAAATATGAACTATTTTGTAAATGGAAATCCAAGCGCATCAAGAAGTACGCGAGTATCTTTCTTATCTCTTGCTTTGAACTTAATAGTAATTTGGAGACCATGTGTTTTTACAACATCAAGCTGAGGAACCTCTGGAAAAATAGTGTGTTCCTTGATACCGAAATTGAAGTTTCATTTTTCATCGAAAGATTTACCAGAAATACCACGAAAATCTCGAACACGAGGAAGTATAATCTGTATAAGTTTTTCAAGAAAGAAGAACATTCGCTCACCTCGAAGAGTTACTGTCATACCAACGGGCATTCCGATCTTCAGTTTAAAGTTGGAAATTGCTTTTTTGGAATTAATAACCATTGGTGATTGTCCTGCAATAAGAGAAAGATCGTTCTTTAGACTAGAATAATCTTTGTGCCCACTTGCGACATAGCTTCCGATACCCATATTGAGAACAATTTTCTCAATTTTTGGAACTTCCATAGGGTTTTTTATACCAAGGGTTTTTTGTACCTGTGGAAGTATAATAGTATTGTACTGTTCTTTGAAAGACATAGTATTGAAAATAATGATATGAGAACTAGAGAATTTTTCCAGATTTTTTCGCTATTCGAACTTTTTTTGTTCCTTCGATCTTAAAACCAATACGACTTGGTTTTCCAGACTCAGGGTCAAGAATCATAACGTTGGAAGCCTGAATAGGTTTTTCAACTTTTATTATCTGACCAGGAGTTGTTCCTTGTTTTTTAATATGGCATGTAGCAATATTAATTCATTCAACCACCAATCGATTATCAGATGCGTGAGTAGCAAGAACTTTGCCTTTTTTACCCTTGTCTTTACCGGCCATGATCTGTACCATATCTCCACTGCGGATTCTCATAGGATGCTAACGTATAATAAATAAAATGTTGTTTTCTGTATGTACTAAATGACTTCTGGAGCAAGGCTGACAATTTTTTGAAAACCTTTTGTTTTTAGTTCTCGAAACACTGGACCGAAAACACGTGTACCTTTTGGTTCGTTATTATCATTAACAATAACACAGGCATTATCATCAGAGCGAACGTATGTACCGTCATCTCGACGTATGGAGAAAGCAACTCTTACAACAACTGCTTTTACCACTGATTTTTTCTTGATATTTCCGTTTGGGAGTGCTTTCTTAACGGAACAAACAATGATGTCACCAACTGAAGCATAACGTCTCTTGGAACCACCAAGAACCTTGATGCAGAGAACTTCTTTTGCTCCAGTATTATCAACAACAACGAGTCTGCTTTCTGCTT
>CALREC010000021.1 GCA_943355085.1 Candidatus Altimarinota bacterium | reverse complement strand
CAAATAAGATAGAGATAAATACAAATGATATTTGCATAATAATGATACCAAGCGATGTCCAGAGAATTCAGCCCCGCCATTTTTTAATATCCTCTTCACTTCCATTTGAGAATATAAGTCTGAAAACCATTATAAATAAATAGATGATTGCCAACAGGGTGACCACATTTTTGAGATCACGAGCAATAGTTATGAGTAGATACTTTGCTCATTTTTCCCCCGTCAAATCACCTCAAAAGAAAAATCCACCAAATTTTGATTTGAAACTATCTATATATCCATCGCGGGTCTTACCATTTGTGGCATCGCCATTGATGTTGAGATCACGACTTTGGGAACTGCTAGTCGGTCATCATGAAACGTTTATAAAGGACGTATCTTTTGCTTCTTGTAGTTGTTGTTCTGCTTGTTTGAGTTTGAGTTTTAGCTCCTCGTTTTGGGGTAAATTTCAACCATTTGCAGGAACAGCATTCAATGCTTCTTGAGCTGCATTAATACGAAGTAATGCTATCTTTTGTTGTTGTGTACAGCCATAAAACTCCCCTTGATCTTTATATACTTCTGCTCCAATTTGCGAATATACACATCATTCTGACTCTTCTTTATCAAGGATACCATCTTTATCATCATCTCTTTTTTCAAATATTGCCTGGTCAAATTTACCTGTAACATTAACATATCTACGTTTTTCTTGTAATGTTAATTCTTCATCAATTTGATCGGAAATACCATCAGCATCAGTATCCGCCATAAGGGGACTCGTACCCTTGATCTTCTCTGCTCCATCATTTAGCCCATCTTTATCAATATCCGGATTGGTCGCAGAAGTTTTTATATATATGCCTGACAGGTATGTTCATACGGCACCCGTATAACCCAAAGCCTCACCTATATTAGATATTCCATCAAAATCTATATCAGTATTAAGATAATCGGGAGTTGTATTATCTGTTCCATCAGGCTTTAATGGAAAGGATATATATTTCTTCTGTGTTTCTGTACAGCCCTTTGCATCGGTAATATCTCATTTTGTGCTTCCTGGGCAAAGATCAACATCGTTTTCTATGCCATCTACATCACTATCATTTGTTATATCATAGCCATATGCTCATCATGCAGCAGTAAGAAAAAACATGACCCCATAAACAAAAAAACTTCGAAAGAATTTATTCATATGAACAGATAAAGATTTATAATTGCTTGTATTATACACAAAAGCCATCCTCAATCAAGTTGGGATGACTTTTTCGGGTGTAAATTACTTTACAATACCGAGACGTGCCTCTATCTCCATGTCGACATACTCTTTTTTTCGTCCGTACATCTTGCGAGAATATTCTTTGATAACCTTCGCAACTTCCGGGTTCTTGTAGTGATTGTCCCAAATGGTCTTCATATCAAATGGGCGCGTTGTCGCGTTATCAATATTGAGCTTGCAATAGGTGGTAAAGTTGGCGATTCCGATGATATCTTGTTGTGAGAGAAGTGGTGCATATTCTTTTTCTAGGTACTCCGCATCTTCTGCACCAACCTTAAATGACATAATGGTACCGGCATTTCCAAATACTGCGTCTTTGATAGATGGGGCTCCATCTTTTCCTTTGGATCCACCGATCTGAGCGATAAATTGGTGTGCCATGATAAGGGCGAGATGGTATTTTCTGGCTTCTGAAAGGATTTCTCCAAACGAGTCTGTCGCAAAGTTTTGGAACTCATCGACGTAGAGATAGAAATCTTTTCGATCCTCCTCTGGTGTATCCGCTCGACTCATGGCCGCCATGTTGATTTTGGAGACAAATATAAGCCCGAGAAGTTTGGCATTGAGATCTCCGATCATACCCTTGGAAAGATTAACCATAAGTACTTTCTGATCGTCCATGACACGACGAAGATTAAAAGCAGATTTTGGTTGACCAATAATATTACGAATCGTCGTATTAGTGACAAATGGTCCAAACTTCGAGCTGAAATAGGGAATCATTTCTTGTTTTTCACGATCTCCCGTGTTGGCATATTCGTTATCCCAGAAGGCTTTTACAACGACATTTTTTATCTTGGAAGTTTTATATTTCATAAACGCATCATCGACAAATAGTCGCGGTACGTCGATAAGAGTTCCCCCTTCTTCCTCATCATCCATAAGTGTGAGACATCCATTTCGGAAGTAGTGTTGTATACGTGCACCAAAAACTTCTTCTCCAAATATCTTGATAAATATCGATGTAGCATCGAGGGCAGCACGATCTTTTTCAACAGCACGGAGGGCTGGATCGGTTGCAATAATCTCGAGCATATTGAGTCCCATTGGTCGTTCAAAATCTGCAGGATTAAAGATGATCACGTCTTTGGCGCGTTCTTTGGGTGTAAATGATATAACATCCTCAACCAGATCTCCGTGTGGATCTATAATACAGAGACCATCTCCATTATAGAGATCTTGTCTCGCGAGATACCCAACGAATACAGATTTTCCTCAACCAGATTTACCGATGATATAATGATGACGACCTCGGTCTTTTCGCATAAAGTATACTGCTTGTTTATTGTTGCGATACTCATTCCAGCCCATAAGTACTCCATCAGTATATACTGGAAATCATGCAATGTGTCTTTGTTGCAGTTCTTGTTTTGGTGTTTTTCCTTCGTCCACAGGTTTTCCTTTGTTGTCACCTTCTGTGGCTATAAGAACGGTCTCATTTTTGGTCGTGATAAAATTACGAGACTCATCCCGTATGAGATTCCAATTTTTATCTACTTTCAGATGGCTGCCATCTATGGTCAATACATTACCCTCTGCATCGCGGATATAATCCATAAGCATAGTAGGCTTTTTGGGAAACTTTAAATTATTTGGAGGTGAAATCATCTTATAATCCAGCCACTTGATGATAGGAGATTTGTTATAGTTGATATCAGGAAAATGATAGAGTGTTGAGAGCTCATCTGTTGAAAAAATACTTTTTACCTGGAGAAGCCCAACAAGACGCAGTCTAAATGCAAGATAGCGAATTGGGGTAAAAAAGAATCGAAACATATCCTCTATAATCTGTGGATTATCAAGTTTATTGTTATACTCATCAGTATATATATTCATGGCAGCCAATAGGTTGTATAGACCTTCTTCTGCACTCTGCGGGGTATCTGACGCAACGAGTATACGCATAGAAGTTTCAAACCCAGGCTGTCCAGCAGATTCACCTACCATTTTCTGAGCTTCTTGTTCTGCCTGATTAAATATCTTGTATGAATCACCAGACGATGCTCCTGGTGCACCAGAACCTTCCGCTGGTTCATTGTTGATAATGCGTTGTACTACCCAGTAGAGAGGTGATAAAATAGTCTGAAGTATGGTTATGACCATACCTCATTTGCTATTTTTTTTATACGATCCCTTTGCGACATCACCCGCAGCTTTTTTTGCTTTTTTATTCCAACCTGACCCCAGGGGCTTTATGACTATTTGAAATACAGCACGATCTGTTTTTTTTAGATTACCAATATTATTGGTAATACTAGATAGTGGATCGTCTTCAAAATATTTATATGTTTTTATCGGGTAGATATCATCATTTTTTTTGTTTATAGAGGCAGTTCTGAGAGTATATCCTGCAGGTTTTATATCACCGTATTCTTTTTTGGATACGATTTTTACTTCTGCATCTGGATAGTTTGATGTGATTTGTTGAGAGATGAGTGATACATAGTCCGTGTAAGTGACGGCATAAAATGATACTTGTCCCTCATCGTAGAGGATCTCCAGAGATATTTTTGCATGATTAAATATGATGTTGAGCAACGTCTCAGTAAGTGTTGCTTCTGATATCTTATGAATACCTTTATAAAAAATGGACATGATCCCTGTTTTCTCTTTGAAATCCTTCTTTGTTTCTTTTTCTTTATCGAGTTTGGAATCTGCTCGAGGAAGGGTAACTCTCATATATACGAGTTTACGTGCCGCATATACTTCGTACGCCAATCGAATCAACTTAAGTAACAAAAAAAATACGATTATTATGATGACAATATCACCAATAAAAGTAAAAATAGAGCCGATACTCATGGATGTGGTACTATCGTTCGTCGCAATAGTCGTGGAGGTTTGTTCGGGCACTGTTCCAATAGCAATTTTTGCATATGTCGCTGGAACAAGAAAAAAGTCAAGATTCATAGGAGAAAAAAAGAAATATATTACAGCACTTGATCTATAGTATCAGATTTCTTTAAAAAACGCAAATAGAGCACGTTTTTCTCGTTTACAAGTCCTAAAAATATGTGGAAATAGATTCTTGATTTTTACGCAAAGGCTCTTTGGTGGTTGTTTATATTTTTTGTTTTTACAAAGAGTAAAAAATCACTATCATAGAAATGTATAATTTTTATCTCCTTATATTATCATCCATGTTCTCCAAGGTTTTCTCAGTATCGGTCAACGGGCTCTCAGGAAATAAGATAGATGTCGAACTGGATGTGAGCAATGGAATGCCTGCGTTTAACATAGTCGGACTTCCGGATGCAGCGATTCAGGAAAGCAAAGAGCGTGTGAGAAGCGCTCTCAAAAACTCAGGATTCACTTTTCCTTCTACACGCATCACCGTCAACCTGGCTCCCGCAGATATTCGAAAAAAATGACCAAGTTTTGATCTCCCGATCGCAATCGGCATCCTCTGTCGTGAACAAGATTTTGTTGAGGAATATATACAAAACAGTCTTTTTGTCGGAGAGCTTGCTCTCGATGGAAAGTTGCGAGGTGTGAATGCCATTCTCCCGTCTGTTATATTTGCCAAAGAACAGGGTATGAAATATGTATTTCTCCCGCAAGAAAATCTCGAGGAAGCCTCACTTATACCAGGGGTACATCTTGTATGAGTTTCTGACCTATCCTCTCTGATCCGAATACTTTCAGGAACAGACCCGTTTCCTGTCCACACGCCTATCGATCCGAAAGTGTATATAGAAAAATACAAGTCCAGCGTAAAGGTAGCTGGATTCGAACATATTATCGGACAAGAGCATGCCAAAAGAGCTCTCACCATAGCCGCAGCCGGATGACATAATATCCTCATGGAATGACCTCCCGGATCGGGAAAAACTATGCTTGCGAAAGCTTTTGCAACTATTTTGCCTGATATGGATTTCTCTGAAATAGTCGATGTATCTAAGATATACTCTGTTGCCGGACTCCTTTCCAAAGCTCATCCGCTTATCTTTACCAGACCATTTCGGAAGGTTCACCATACAGCCAGTGATATCAGCATCATCGGGGGTGGACGAGATAGTCGCCCAGGAGAGATTAGTCTCGCACATAAATGAGTTCTCTTCCTGGATGAGTTTCTGGAGTTTGATGGTAAATTGTTAGAAATGCTCCGCCAACCTCTTGAGGATGGAGAGATCAGTATCAATCGGGTCAATGCAAGTTATGTATATCCTGCAAAATTTGTGTTAATTGGTGCTCTTAACCCATGTCCGTGTGGTTTTCTCTGAGATAAAGAAAAATCATGTATCTGTAGTGGTTCACAAATCGAACGCTATCGCTCAAAGCTCTCCTGACCGATTCTTGATCGCATCGATCTATTTATAAAAGTTCCTCGCATAAAAGTTGAAGACTTTCAAGAGCATAAAAAACAACCAAAAACATCCAAAGAACTCAAAGACCAGATTGAAGCGGCACGAATTTTCTGAAAAAATCGATTTCAGGGCACCAAGAAAACCTACAATGCTGAGATGGGCAATGAAGACGTGGAGAAGTATTGTACCCTCAAGCCAGAAGAAGATATGTTTATAAAAAATGCAGTAGAGCGCTTGAATTTATCGACTCGAATATACTTCCGTATACTCAAACTCGCACGTACGATCGCAGATCTGGAAGGTTCCCCCGACATAAAACTTCCGCATTTAGCCGAAGCCCTCAGTTATAGAAAGGTCTAGTATCATATGTTCGGATCGCCTTAATCCTCTATTTTAACCTCCAGGGTTTCTATTATGGAGAGTATTTCCGATAGATCTTGTGTGGTTCTGCAACCAGCTGACTGTATATGCCCCCCTCATCCAAAATGTCGTGCTATACGGGATACATCAAAACCATCGCGTCGTGCTCGAAAGCTCAGTCTTTTCTCATCTCTTTCAGTTTCTTTGATTAAAAAAGCAAAATCAGCTCCTTCTATAGAGGAGAGTATCTCATTGATCAGCTGAGGTCCGAGTTCATCCTCGGGGATATCGTATCGCTCAAGGATTTCTTTAGTTATAACTCATCCGACAATAGATCATCCTTTGAGTGATATAAGATTTTCGAGAATATGACTATAGAGTTTCAGATAGTTGAGTTTCTCGCTCCTATACGAGTAAAATATAATCTTCTCGTACTCTGCCCCCTCTGCAATAAGCTGACTCGTCACTTCAAAAGTACGCGGACGGATGCTATTTTTGAAACAATTCGTATCTCGAATGATCCCAAATAAGAGTAGCGTGGCTATCTCAGGACTCTTATCTTTTCCTATTTCTTCAAAGAGTCCGTACATCAATTCGCACGTAGAACTGGCTCCAGTATCTACAAGATTGTATGTTCAAAAAAGCTTATTGCCATTGTGATGGTCTATATTGATAATAGGTGTATGCTGAAAAATCTCTGGATAGCGATCGGGATACTTTCCGATGAGACTGAGTTCCCCGCTATCGCAGATGAAAATAGCATCAAAAGTTTGGCTTTGTATATCTTTTGTGATAGAGTTCTCCACGCCCAAAAAGGCAAAGAGGGGAGTTATCGGGAGTTCATTCACCACTTCGACCACCTTTCCCATGCCCTTGAGATAGAAATACAAAGCCATACTCGATCCGTACGCATCTCCATCCACACTCTTGTGACCCATGACGAGAAATGTTGTACCACGGTTGATAATTTCTCGTATTTTTCCTCTTTCTTGTTGCATTTCATGCATTTTTCCGTATTTTAAAAAGAAATAATAGACGATATTAATAATAATCGCACTCATGTCAACTCTAAAAAAATCTCCGAAGAAACTTACTCGTACCAGACGTCGTACAAAACTTGATAAAATCCTCGCAGGAGAAGTGCCTCAGAAGCAGAAAAATATTCGGGTTCCACATCAGACTTGACAAACTCCGAAACGAAAAGCTCGGGATATCGAAGTCATAAAACCCAAGAAAAAAACAGGAAAGCCTCAGTATATCGTCCGAGATGATTATTTTTATGAAGCGAAACGACTCGGGTACCGTGCAAGAAGTGCATTTAAGCTTCTTGATATTCAGGAAAAGTACCATATTATTCATCCAGGCATGAAAGTCCTCGATATTGCGAGTGCGCCCGGGAGTTGGTTGCAGGTTCTAGTCAAAATGGTCTGACCAACGGGAGTGATCGTCGGAGTGGATATCCAAAAGATTGAAGGCTTTTGACATCAAAATATCCATCTGTTTCAGGGGGATGTATTTGTGACCGGGCCGATTATCGATTTTCTAAAAAAACATGACATAGTACAGACGGATTGTATCACCTCTGATATTGCAGCGCATACTACTGGACAGACCGGAGTCGATCAGTATAGATCGGTTGAACTCAATCTTGCTATATTGGACATAGCGGATATATTTCTCAAAAAATGAGGAACACTCGTACTCAAGGTTTTTGTCGGAGAAGATATTGATGATCTTATCGGTCCTATAAAAGAGAGATATACTGTCCTCCATAAATGCAAGCCAAAAGCCTGTCGAGAAAGAAGTTTTGAAGAATACTTCGTATGTCAGGGAAAAAAGACTTAGATGTGTCCAAAGTCCAAAAAACACCAAAACGATTTTTCTTCCTCTTTTTCTCCCTCGCCCTTTGGGAGAGGGCTGGGGTGAGGGCTTTGTGATGGGCAGGAGGTGAGGGCTTTGTAAAGTTCGGGGGTGATGGCATTTCAAACAGACGAGCAAAAATATCACCCCATGAAGTGGGGTGATATGAGGATTATAGGACTAATCTTGATGGTCACTTATCTCAAATATCTTGAAAACACTCTCGTTTTTCTTGTCAAAATATCAAAACGCCCGATATTTATCATTGATTCTAAATTGATATACGTTTAAAGTTTTTGGTTTTCTTTTCTTGAAAGAAACTGATTTTAGATCACCAGAAAGTATTTTTTCTTTTACTTTTTTGTATTGTTTAATGAGTCCACGAGATACTATATAATCTTCAATCTCATCAAATTCTAATACTTTTGAAATATACGACATAGACAAGGCTAAAGATTGATAAAACGACTCTCTGGGAGATCACGAATTTGCATATATTTTCGGAGAAGGTGTATATCAAACTCAGTATAGTCTTGCAATAAAAGTGAGATGCTTTTTTGAAGCTCTAGGCGAGGAACTTTAGAAAGACTCAGAGGTATTTCTATATCGAGTGTAGCGGTCATATCCTGAAAAGATTAATAATACACCCCTATTATATCCACACTTCCAAAAACTCCAAAACGATTTTATCCTCCTCTGTTGATTTCTAAATAATCGTCATCTTTTCCACCTCATCCCCCAGCCCCTTCTCCTAAAAGGAGACGGGGAGAATATGATTTTTCTTAGCTCCCTCTCCTTCTAGGAGAGGGTCGGGGTGAGGTGTATTATTGGAGAAATCAACAGCC
>CALREC010000020.1 GCA_943355085.1 Candidatus Altimarinota bacterium | reverse complement strand
ATGAAGTCAAGTAAATATTCATGTCGAATATTTATATCGATCCGAGAGAGAACTATAAAATTTTTTGCAAGTTT
This sequence comes from Candidatus Altimarinota bacterium, assembly GCA_943355085.1. Lineage (GTDB taxonomy): Bacteria > Patescibacteriota > Gracilibacteria > BD1-5 > UBA2023 > UBA1545. Next base: position 8,628 of record CALREC010000020.1, on the reverse strand, counting down.
TCAATTCCTGGATATAGTGATCTAAATATTTGAGATAAATATTTCAGATATTAGAGGTATCGACATTTTCTATGTACTGTCAAACAAACCTATTTGTTATATATTTTCAATGAAAAAAATATTTCTCATTCTACTGGCTCGTCTTTCAAAACAAATTATTAAAAAACATCGCCCCTTTATTATAGGTATAACCGGAACCGTCGGTAAAACCACAGTGACTAATTTTGTGTACGATTTTTTGCGTACACTTCATGGAGAGAGAGTATATATGTCAGCGTATAATTATAATGGAGAGTTTGGCATTCCTCTGACCATACTTCAATCCAAATCACCCAAAAAAAATTTTATACTTTGGATATGGGTCTATATGAAGGGTATAGCAATGCTTCTAAAAAGATCCTATCCACGTTATCTCGTTTTGGAATATGGAATAGATCACCCCGGCGAGATGGATTTTCTTATTGACATAGCACCTCCTGATATTGCAATATTGCTCAATGTTTCAAAAAATCATGTAGAATCTTTTCCAGTATTTCAGGATTATGTCGCAGAAAAAATGAAGCTGGCCCAGGCAGCAAAAAAAGTTATCTATAATAAAGATGATAAAATCTTCGACAGCTTGATCCAGGGGTTGTCTGATAAAGAGGTCCTTAGTTATGGTGTGAAAGATACAGATTGCACTATTTATGCAAAAAACATACACGCACATCTCGAAGATCTTTCTTTTTCTCTTGTTAAAAGTGATGAATCGTGCGAGATGCACTATCCACTTATTGGAGAGTTCCAGGTCTACAATATCTTACCCGTTTTTACTCTCGGGATAAGCTTGGGCATGGATGTACAGAGTATACGCGAACGCCTCACTAATATTCATCCACAAAAAGGTCGCTGATCGGTATTGAAATGAGTTTGCGAATCATTTATTATAGACGGAAGCTACAATGGTGGATACAATTCTATATCCGGAGGAATAGGCTACTTAAATGGCCTAGAAAGCGACTACAATAAGATATTATTTCTTGGTGATATGAGGGAGTTGTGAGATTATTCGAAGGAACTTCATACTGAAATTGCTGAACAAATCATCGCATCTCGAGTCCAGTCGGTCGTCCTTGTCGGAGAAGAAATGAAACATTTTGTATATCCTCTTGTCCTCCAAGCCTGGGGTGAAGATCGTGTATTTTCTTTTTTACATGCACGTCTTGCTGGAAAAAAAGTCAGAGATATCATCATGTCTGGGCCAGATGGTATAAAAACTTTTATTTTTACTAAGGGGAGCCAAAACTGTATCTATCTTGAAGAAGGTATTAAAGAATTTCTCTATGATCTGCGTGATGTCGATAAGCTGTGTCGTCAAGCAGAATATTGGATGGATATAAAAAATCATTTTTTTGAAAGCGTTATAGCCGAAATCTAGTTACTTTATATTTTTATTTCTATACATATGCTCTGGCTCGGATTTTCTATTTATTCTATTTTCCTGGTTTTTATATTTGGATTTTTTATTGTAGCCAAAATTCATATATATAAATTCAGACATTACAATGTTCATATAGAGCCCATTACTAAGCTTCTTGCTATAACACTCTCACTCCTTGCTCTTATTTGATATTATCTTCTTTTTTCATCAAATACAAATACTGTCTCTACAAAAACCGTAGAACAAACCACCAATGTCGAGATATACTAAAATAATTTCCATTTTTTAGACACTTCTATATAATGCTATTTGCACGTTTATCTCAATTATCTATCGGATATGCAAGAACAGATACTCTCAATTGCTCGTCATTTTTTTACTCTTATGAACCTCTCGATAGAAGATATTACTGTTGAATGCCAGGATCTCAAAAAGTGTATTTATCTTATACAAATTAAAACTCCAGATTCTAAAATACTCATAGGTATCCATGGACAAACACTTGAAATCACAAAACATCTCTTATCTCGTATACTCGAAAAACAAATTCAGATCCCTATTTTGATACACTTAGAGGTGAATGATTACCTGCGGTCAAAAGATGAAAAATTTTATCGATACCTTGATGGTCGCATATCCTACGCACAAAGATCCTGAGAAGATGTTATATTGTCAAATCTTTCTTCGTATGATCGAAAAAAAGCACATGGGTATATCTCAGATAAAAAAAATGATAATCTCAAGACGTTTAGCACGGGTGAAGGTAAGGATAGGGAATTGCACCTAGTATATACTACTCAAGAAGCTTCTTGAGTCTGAAAATATGCTATTCCGAACACAACAAAAAAAATCGACCTCATCGATGATGACGGTATAGGAATTTAAATCAATACTTTCAATCATGTTTTCAAAGTTTTTTATCCTTCTTGGTATTATTGTCTCTCTTGGGGTATTTGTGTATACTTCAGACATCAACTATGCACAACATGTTCGTATAAAAAGAACATTGGTTGATCATCCAGAATTTATTCCTACGTCTCAGATTGCAAAACTCTCATCAGGCGGGTTTGAGAATATTATAGCAGATTTTTATTGGCTTTCGGCTGTTCAGTATATCGGATCAAATGCCCTCTGATCTGAGTACAAGGCATATCTTTATGTTATACTGAATCTTATAACAGATCTGAATCCATATTTTACCTTCCCGTACCAGATTGGTGAAATTCTCTTGCCTTCTTACAATGAGCGTTATGAGGGTCTTTCCTCATCAGAAATACAAAAAAATACTGACCAGGCTATACGCATAGGCCTGAAAGGAGTACAAAATAATTGCAATCTCATGAAGGTAGAGCGAGCTAAAAATGAGAATAATTTAAGTAAACTCTGGACTGATGAATCATATAAAAATGCCTGTTCTGATCCCATGATCCCATACTATCTTGCGTATATATATTATTGGAATTTGCATGATGGAGTAAAATCTTCTGAATACTATCGCATAGCAGCCACCAATGACGATGCACCAACCGGTGCTCGTACTCTTGCTGCCATAATGCAGGGGAAGTCATGAAATCGCGAAAAAGCCATTATAATGTTTCTCTCGCTTGCGGAAAATATCGATGTCAGTAAGCAAAATATATGTCAACAGTTTTCTCATGAGCTCTGAAAAAGTTTACTAAATGTATTTTCAGGAAATGTAAAACTTACAGGAAAAGAGCTTAAGAGTATAGAATGAGCAAGACAATCTATTATAAGTAAATTTGAAAAGCTATCAGAAAATAATGAGACAGATGAAAGTATCGAGAATCTCTGTTCTCCCTATCTCAATAAAGCTGTAAGGGAATTGAATCTTGCATATCTCGAAGAAGCAGACGATCGTTATTTCAATGATAAAAAAATACATGCTTCTACATCATCTATTCTTTTTCAGGAAAAATACATAGATTATGAACCCCTTGACTACCAGCGAGATGAGAAAGAGCAACAGGGGATTGAGTACTATTATAATATAGAAAATCAAAATTGGGACTATCGAATGTGATTATTACGATAAGTGAAATATAGCATATTTTTTGAATTTTTTAAAAAATCTGGTACTCTGTATAGAGCTCCATATTACTTGCATCATTATCCATAAGAGTTTTCCTGTTTTTACATCAAACTCTTACCTATATCGATATAAATCCTGACAGGAGATGTTATTCGAACCTATATCTTTATTTTTCTATATATGCTATCATCTGTGGTGAAAAAGATTCTTATCGTAGAGGATAATGAAAACATCTCTACGCTATATCGTATAAAATTTGAAAAAGAATGATATGTTGTACGTGTGTGTGGTGATGGAATGGATGCTATTACGCATGTTATGGATTTTACGCCTGATGCTATTCTCCTCGATATAATGATGCCATCAATGAATGGATTCGAGGCACTCAGGGTTATACGTCAACTAGTGCCTTCTTTGAGGACAAAAATAGTTATGTTTTCTAATCTGAATAGTCAAAATGACATAGATCGATGTATACAGGCGGGTGCAGATTGATATATGCTCAAAGCAGACACTACTCCTGCTGCTGCAGTCCAAAAAATAGAGGAGCTTTTTGCTTATTCTCAGATGAAGGGGAGAACTGATCTTCTACAGGTGGAGTCACATACTCAAACCAATACCATGTATTGTAAATGTCCAAGGTGTTGAGAAGAATTTGAACAAACTCTTCCAATGTAAATATAAAAATATACGGGCGGGCCCGTATATTTTTATATTTACCCTGCAACAAAACTCACAATCAGTCCTATGCTTGATAGGATCATGCCGATGAGCCAAAATCGCATAACGACAGTTTCCTCCGACCATCCTATGGCTTCTAAGTGATGGTGAAAAGGGGCGATACGAAAAATCTTCTTTCCATTTCGGAGCTTCTTAGATGTGAGTTGAATTATGACTGAACATATTTCTAATATATAGATGCCCGAGATGATTATAAGGACCGCTAGGGTGTCCGTCATCATAGCCATGATTCCCAGGTTGGCCCCAAGCGCCAATGATCACACATCTCCCATATAAAATTGAGCTGGTTTTATATTGAACCAAAGAAAAGCTATGAGTGCTCAAACAATAAGCATACATACTGCCGAGAGGATAAAAAGTCCATGCGTATATGTGATAAAAGCATATACGACATAGTTAAATAAGAGTAATCATCCAGCAAGTCCATCAAGTCCATCTGTCACATTTACAGCATTCGCCATAGCTATGATGATGAAAATAAATAAGGGGACATAGAGAAATCCGAGGCTGACATTGCCAATAAATGGGAGATGTAGTCAGGTGTGACCGAGTTTCACATAAAACCAATAGGCCCCAAGGCCTGCAAAAATCATCAAGAGAATCATCTTGACTCGAGCAGAGAGTCATTTTGTTCTACCGATCCCACGCACATTGAGATAATCATCGACCAACCCTATCATTCCTACAGTTGCGAGAGTGAAAAGAGCAAGATATGTTTCATTTCGATTCCATAGGCTATATTTGATTTTTATATTGAATATATTTTGTATATCTGCAGCAAAAAAATGTACGATAACGGAAATAGCAACCAGTGAAAATATTGATATGAGAATAATTCCAGCGCCCATTGAAGGTGTTCCTGTTTTGTTTTTATGTAGTTTCGCAAATTCTGTGGCTTTTCCCATGAGTGCCTCCTCTCGGATCTGTTTCCCGAGCTTATAACGATGAAGGAATCGTATATATGGGGGTATGAGTATGAATGTAAGTAGAAAAGAGAGCAGTAGGTACACCAAGAGAAAGGAAAGATTTCACATATTTATTTATCTATTTATGAGTATATAAAGTTCTCGTACCTCCTGTTTGATTTCGCTGTCACCATTTTTGAAAATATCTTGGAGCAGCGTTTCGTGTGAGTGTACAAATTCTTGTAGAAGCTTCCTGTTTTCGATAGTATCCACATTCTCAATTCCTATCTGTGCGCTGAATTTTTGCAGGAGGAGGTTCACATCTTTTTCCATGCTACTAAAATCACTGACGAGTATTTTTTGTATCTCTTTAACGGTATCGAGAGGTTCGCCCACATAGTCCATATTCATTTGACCATTGGCAGCCTGATCACCTTCGGTGAGAATGATGATGTTTCCATAGTTTATAAACGCCCCAAATAAACCTGCATGTTTTGAATTGATCGTTTTTATTTTGTCGGCATTCATAGATTGGCTATCTCCAAATACTCCTAATTGATTATAGAAGAGGATTCGACCCGGCATGACCACCTTAAAATCCATTTCTTGATTGATCATAGCATTGAGATACCCATAGAAGAGACCGAGTTGTATGACGAGAAGGACAGCATTGATAACTCCAACCGAGAAATATACATCTCCAGACAACAGTGTCTGAATACTACTCACAACGGTGAATATTGTTATACCAATGAGTAAAAATAAAAGTAAAATAGTCTGATTAAAAAAATTTACAAAAGCTGCATCAGAATCTTTGCTTTTTGCGATAGCAAAGTAAATATCTTCTACGTATGGCTTATTGCCCTGGATACGACGAAAACGGCGAATGTATATTACTACTATACATAGCCACCATACAACATTCAGTGTTAATAAGACTGCCACTATAATGGTAGTTAGACTCGGATTAGGATGAGAAAAGACCAATAAATATACATTGGCAATCTCTATTACTATCACAAAGAGAACCCGCCAAGATATCAGTATAGAATATATCCAATGTTTTTTGATAATCATGAGAAATCGTGTTCCATCTTTTTCAAGCTTCTCGAGAAGCTTGGTATCTCCAGATATATCGAATGATTTAAACATCCAAGAGATAATACTGCTGAAGTTTATGAACATATAAGCAAGGAGGAATGTAAAATATTATAATAGTGAGTATACGGGTTTTCTATAATTTGCAAAAAAATGTTTACCTGAGTTACTTTTCATCATGCGTTCGATCACCTCTTTTTGTATATTTTTTGGTGCAAACATGTGTATTAACTCCTCAAATATGAGCTGAGTCCCAACTGTATTATCGCGGCTATAGTTGCAGGTGTAGATGTCAAAAGATACATAGCGAGATTCTGGCCATGTATGTATGCTTACATGCGATTCTGCGAGCATGCAAACTATGGAAAAAGCATTATATCAGAAAGAGTGATGCAATGTTCAGAGTATCGTGAATCATTGCTTGGTAATAATACTATTCACATGCTCGACAATTACCTCGAGAGAATGTTTTTCGATATGGTATGCAAAATCACAATCGTACAGGTCTGCGATGATATGTGTTCAGGATGGATACATGATTTGTGCTATTTTCAAGATAAAACATCCTTATATATGGCGTAGTCGATTATATTATCTTGCCAAGATTCAAAGAGGCTGGTGAAATAATCATCTTTTCGAAAGAGACCAGGCTTTGCGACCATCGGGCGTGAGATTTTTTTGAATTTTTCATATATATTTTCATTTTTTGTGAACATGTAGAAATATTGTTTATAAGTTGAATCAAGAAAATCTATGGAATACATATGAAAGTATAAACCAGTTCCCTCTATTAATGTCTGAAAATACTTTTTATGCTCAACATGAACTAAAGTATCATCTGCCTGCATGGTAATCAGCCCATTATATGCTAGATTCTTCAGAAGAGAGTCTACAAATATTTCTTTTGAGAAAAACTTCTCAAGTCCAAACTTTTTGACTTCATCGTTTACGGGTGATATCATCACAGGGAAATCGAGGACAATATAGTTATATTCATGAAGCCTCTCTTGTTGATATGTCATGAAATCCAGCGCATCCATATTGTGAATATGATAGTTTTGACTCGGGGTATACTGATTCAGTTGCAACATAAGAGGGTGAGACTGTGCAAGATGTGTCATCAGAGGATCGATATCGATGAGATCCACATCATACGAACCAAGAAACCGATGGTTCATAAGATCTCAGGATCCGAGAATGAGAACTTTATCTGTGGGATCCAAAAGCTTTCGTCAGATCGTGAGACAATCATGATATTCGTATTCCCACACTGTATCAAACTGGTTTTCTCCATAGAGGTACATACAATATTCTCGCTTATTTTCCCCGTCATAGGAGAAGAGGTTTAAATATCCCTCGTTCTCATTCGGGCTCGCATATTCAAGAGTGAGGCTTGTTGATAAGGAGAAATCTTGAAAATTGTTTATTGATGTATTCATGAAAGAATCATAAGTGGAATCTGAATGGATGATATCTGTATTAAGTAAACTGCCAAAAAAAATTTTACAGGATTGAAAGTGTTTAGTTCGAAGTAAACAATGTCTTTACATTCTGACAACTAGAATTTGTGCAGGATGACGGAACATTAGAATTATATCTTATGGATCCAAAAAGTCATTTTGATGTATCTCATTCACAGTATTGTACGAAATCTATCGCGGCACTTTTTAGCGTTCCATTATTTTCGAGTACATAATCATGAACATAGAATCCTCAGAGGATTGTATTACATCATTTTCCATTTCAAGATATATCTATACCATTATATCCATCTCTAAAAGCATTTCTTTTTGCTGGGTAAAACTTTCATTTTTCGAGAAGTGTTCTCCCATTTTCTGCACTAAAATTTGCACTCATCGAAGAAATAGAGAAAGATGAAAACTGAAAACTTATAGAATTTGATGAAACATTACTGATATTGATTTTATCTGTTGGTGCATTAAATGAAGCATATTTTCATCCACCTATATACTCACCTGATTCACTTTCCCAACTTATACTCGTTCAGGTACGTATTTTTGTTGATGAAGTAATTGTGCTACCACTACCAGAATTTACCGTTACTACTGTAGAGCCTTCGAGATAGTCATCTTCGGCATCGAGAATAGTAACTACCTTTTTCCCTTCTTTTGAAAAAGTAAGTCCTTTTGAGAAAGTAATAACTCACTGATCAGAGCTTTTAAAAGTATACCCATCATCCGCATATGGAACTATCGCCCCAGAATCATTATCAATAGTGATATATATCGTCCCTGTATAGTCTGTCACAATAGCTCCTGTTTTATCAACCGTTTTAATAGTTATATCACTCTTTTCTCCTACACGAACAGAGGAATTAATAGTAACTTCAAAATGATCGGCTCGAGAAGAAGATTTTGAAGAAATCGATTTTCCACTAATTTTTCAGACTGTAG
>CALREC010000019.1 GCA_943355085.1 Candidatus Altimarinota bacterium | reverse complement strand
AGAGTATCGTGATCACCACGATAAGTTCTACGAGGGTGAAGGCCAGAGAGTTTTTCTTTGCACGTTTCGTAGGCGTTTGGTGTGTGTTCATAGAGTGAGCGTAAGTGAGATAAGAATATATGTTGTCGTGGGGGGAGACCGGTCTCAATCTTCTTGGATTTATACGAGCAATCAGGTTTGATCCGTGTGGTTTATCGGTTTTGAGACCGGTCTCAAAATGCAGTTATGGACCAGATACGGACACGAAAAAATCCTCTGGTAAAAGAGGATTTTTGGGAATGTGAAAAAAGAGTTCGCTAGCCTTGCGTACTTGCACATACTTCTGGTACTTGCGTACAAAATATTATTCATTAATGACATTTGGTAAGAAATGACGATTGAGAGAAGGATTATAGTGAGAAACAAAAGAAATCCAAAAAGAAAAATCCCTTTTTCTTGCTATCTGTATATTTTCTTTATAATCAAGTCATATTATCTATTCTTATCATTTTTATGTCCAACAATATCACCTGTCCGAGTTGTGGACATACATTTTCTCTCTCCGACGTACAAAAACACGAACTCGAACACCTCAAATCACAAATGCACGAGGAGATGAAACTTTCGATGCAAAAAGATTTCGATGAGCGAGCAAAAACTTACGCATCGAAAGTAAAACAGGAAGCAGAAGAAAGTGCTAAAAAAGCAGAACGCGATGCGAGCGAGAAGAATCAAAAACAGACCATAGAACTTGAAGCACTCCGTAAGCGTGACGAGGAATCACGAGTAAAAGAAATGGCATTTCTGAGAGAAAAACAAGAGATGGAGATGCAACACAAGAATCTGGAAATCGAAAAGGAAAGAGCGATTATCGTGGCTCGCAAACAGATCGAGGAAGATCTCTCCAAGCAGGCGAACGAACGTCTCGCAATCGAGATGGAGAAAGCTTCCCGGGAAAATGAAAAGAAGTTCGCCGAGAAAGAACAGCAACTCGAACAACTTCGTCGGTCTCTGGAAGATGCCAATCGCAAAGCAACCCAAGGGTCTATGCAGATTCAAGGAGAGATCCAGGAAGATGCTCTGAAAGCCATGCTTCAAGCCGAATTCATCTTTGACCTCATTTCGGATGTAGAAAAAGGAATCAAGGGAGCTGATCTTGTACAGGAAGTTCGTAATGAGTACGGACAATCTGTCGGGGTTATCGCCTGGGAATCCAAGAATACCAAAGCCTGGTCTGACTCCTGGGTCGACAAACTCAAGGAAGATCGACTCCGTGTCAATGCTGGAGTTTCCATCATAGTATCTTCAGTCCTCCCTGAGGGGATCACCCACTTCGGACTCTATCGTGATATCTGGGTCACGAGCTATGACTCCGCACTCCCGCTCACTTTTGCCCTCCGGACTCACATGATGGAGCTCTCGAAAACTCGCAATAGCCTCAAAGGCAAGGACGAAAAAATGGAAGCACTCTATCACTATCTCATATCGAGCGAATTCAAGGCAAAAATCGAAAACATTGTGGAAGCCTTTACGACTATGCGCGACTCGCTCGACCAAGAAAAACGCGCCATGGAGCGTATCTGGTCGGCTCGGGAGAAACAACTGGAAAGAGTTATATCAAATACCAGTCGTCTCTATGGCGACATGCAAGGGCTCATCGGAGCACAGTTACCAAAAGTAGATTATCTAGAACTGGGAAGTGGAGAAGAGGATCTTAGATAAGTTCGATTCCGACCGGACAGTGATCCGATCCTCTTATCTCCTGTCGGATAAAAGCAGATCTCAGTCGTTCGCGCAATGATTTAGAAACTAGAAAATAATCGATACGCCATCAGATATTGCGGTCTCGACTGCTTGCAAAGTTACTCCACCAGGTATATTCTTCGGATGTATCTGGAGAGAAGTGACGAAAAGTATCTATGAAGCCACTGGAAAGGAATTTTCGAATTCCGTCGCGCTCTTCGTCAGTAAATCCTGCACTCCCGTGATTGGTTTTTGGGTTCGAGAGATCGATATCTTCATGAGCAACATTGAGATCACCACACACAATAACCGGCTTTTCGATCTCAAGACGTTTGAGGTAATCAAAAAAGAGGCTATCCCAGAGCTGACGATATTCGAGTCGTTCCAGCTCTCGCTTAGAATTGGGCGTATATACGGTCACAAAAAAATACTCCTCAAATTCGAGAGTAACAATGCGCCCCTCAGTATCATGCTCGGGCATACCATAACCATAACGCACCGAAATAGGTGTCATCTTGGTAAATACAGCAGTACCAGAATACCCCTTACGCTCTGCTGCATTCCAGTACTTTTGGTACCCGAGAGCTGCCAGATCAAGACTTGCAGGAAATTGATCCTCGGTTGCCTTTACCTCTTGTAGCCCGATGATATCAGGGGATTCTTCTGCTAAATACGAAAGAAAACCTTTTGTCAGGACCGATCGTATTCCATTCACATTCCAACTCACTGCTTTCATACGCAAAATAAGAAATATATATCAAGTAAATAATCATTATTGAACTACTATACACTTCAATATATCTGTGATGATAGCATGCGTGCCTATATTTTTCCCAATTGCCTCAAATGTACGACCGATACGATGACCGAGTACACTATGAGCAATAGATTTTATATCTTCTGGTATAACATACATGCGCCCCTCCATAACAGCGATGACTTTTGCGGTCTTTATGAGTGCAATAGAAGCCCGTGGTGATGCTCCAAAATCAATCAAATCCTTTCCTTGAGGATATCAAAACTTTTCAGGATAACGTGTTGCTGAAACAATATTGGCAACATATGCATATATCTTGTCGTCTACATGAACATCTGTTGTTATCATGTGTTGTATGGCGAGAATCTCATCGCAAGAGAGTACTTGTGATATACTTGGTACTTCTCAGGAATTCATACGCTTCATGATTTCAATCTCTTCTGCGTATGTGGGATATTCTACAGATGTTTTGAGGATAAAACGATCAAGCTGAGCTTCGGGAAGAGGGTATGTTCACTCTTGTTCTATGGGATTTTGCGTCGCAAGCACGATAAAAGGAGAAGGGAGTTTATGTGTTTCTGGACCGATGGTAACCTGTCGCTCCTGCATAGCTTCCAAGAGAGCAGATTGTACTTTTGCCGGAGCTCTATTAATCTCGTCTGCAAGAAGAAAGTTTACAAAAATAGGTCATGTATGGGTATAAAATCTAGACTCTGCCTGATTAAACATCTGTCCTCCGGTAAGATCTGCTGGGAGAAGATCTGGAGTAAATTGAATACGCGCAGAATCGAGCCCAAGAGTACGAGCCATGGTCTCAACGGTCAATGTTTTTGCAAGTCCGGGAACTCACTCCAAAAGGATATGACCGCCTGAAAATAATGCAATCAAAATGTGATTTATGAGTAATTCTTGTCCAACAACCTGTTTTGAAACTTCATGACGAATCTCTGATATATATCTCTTCATATCGCTCATGCCTATGTTGGTTTGCATAATAAACCAGTATCATAAAAAAATAGAATACAGAGAGTATAGACAAAAAAGTATTTTTTTCAAATTTTTCAACAAGCCCCCCACCTTTTTTAGGTGTAAAGACAAAAAAATCAACACTCAGGAAAAAACAATTGCAAGTCTTGTATTTTGATATAATGTATTTACGTATATTGGATATTACTCATAATACTTTTGACAAAGAAATATTTTTTTATATAAATACCCTGAACACATAAATATCGTCGATCTTTATGGGAGTTCAGACAACTGTAACGAAGGAGAAGATGATGACCCAACGGATCACGTCAGGACAGATTGCTCAACTGAGCCAAATGGCTGAATCTGCAGTGAGAAAAGCAATTCCAGAAGTTTTTGTATCTATGAGTATTACTCAAACAGATGCACAATATCTGGTTGAGCATGGGAAAGACTTTCAAGAATATTGTGTAACAATATTCACAAAAGCATTACTAGACCTTTTTGATAAAAATGTGGTAGATACAGAAGTACTATCAAAAAATGGATATTTGATGCACAAGGGGGTCCCAAGTATTGAAGCACAACTTGATATACTTCATACTTTATTTCCTCAGATAGGGAAAGCTAACGCTGAAATAGTTAAAAAAATCCAAGAAGGACACATAGTATATTCAGACATTCCACTGCGTGTACCATCGGAAGATAGAGGAGTTTGGGCCATACCCCATTGGTCAAAAATCGGAAACAGCTATCCAGAAGCCCTTGAAAAAGTTCTTTCTCTCTTAGAAAAAACTCAAGGAACAGCAAACTATCTGAAAGAAAGATATGGATATGAATATATCCGAGAAACTGAGCAAAAAAAGCAAGCCATGACATTGTTGTTGTATCAACAACAATCAGACATCATCTTGCTTCAGACACAGCTTGGAATAAGACACAGAGGCATGAGCATCTACCGAGCAAATAAGTCGATGGATACTCATGAATTTGGTCTCGGTGCATATGAAGTAGGAATCATACTGCTGTTGTACCCAGAACGCCTTGAGAAGTCTACGGATTTATGGATAGACTGTTCGGGTGATGAGTTCTCCCCTATTGCAGGAGGACCGTTCAAAGCAACACCATTATTCAAGATGATACATAATCTGACTATACGGGCTCGGTTTGATAGTGCCAATGAAACATGTGGGGCTGCCTCAGGATTCGTAAATTCATGGAAGTGAGATTTCTAAAATCAAGAGAAGCAAGATATTTATTTTGTCTTTTTCAAAAGTTTTAGAAAAACCTTAAAAGCGCATATCTACGATATGCGCTTTTTTATGCAATTCTATTATTTCTTTTTCATCGCGACTATCTCATCGCGAATCTCGGCAGCGAGCTCAAAATCAAGATTGGCGGATGCTATATCCATCTCAAGTTCGAGGCGTTTGAGGCGTGTTCGTGGGTTCTCACCTCGCATAGCCTCATCATCATGAAGTTTTTTTCCCTTGAGTCCGGTATCTTTAATCCGAGAAACAATCGTCTCTGGAGTGATGCTATGATCGAGATTGTATTGATGCTGGACTGCCCGTCTTTTATAGGTAATATCGATGGCCTCAATCATGGCAGTTGACTCACGGCACTTATACGAGTACATAACCACATACCCATGGACATTACGGGCGGCTCGTCCGATTATCTGAAGGAGCGAAGAAGTAGAACGAAGAAAACCGATCTTCTCAGCATCGAGTATCCCGATAAAAGATACTTCTGGAAGATCGAGACCCTCTCTGAGGAGATTTACTCCGACAATCCCATCAATCTTTCCAATGCGTAGGTCTCGGAGAATTTCGAGTCGCTCAATCGTCTCTATCTCAGAATGCAGGTATCTGACTTTTATACCATTGCTTGCAAGATATTCAGCCAATTCTTCCGAAGATTTCTTGGTGATAGTGGTGATCAAAAAACGCTCCCCCCGACTTATCGCCGACTGAATATGACCCATAAGACTATCTGCGACGTATTCCATATCCTCGATACTAATCTCAGGATCAAGCAGACCTGTGGGCCGTATAATCTGCTCAGCTGTAGCCTCCGAATGAGCTGCCTCATACTTGGATGGTGTTGCAGAGACAAATATAGTCTGATTCATTTTCTTCTCAAATTCTTCGAATCTGAGGGGTCGGTTTTCAAATGCCGATGGAAGACGAAAACCATTCTCGATAAGGTTTTCTTTCCGCGCTCTATCGCCCGCATACATACCTCCGATTTGTGGAATAGAGATATGAGATTCATCCACAAAAGTCAAAAAGTCTTTTGGGAAAAAATCTATAAGAGTCGTAGGACTACTACCCGGAAGACGTTTGGAAAGATACATAGAATAGTTCTCGATCCCATTGACATAACCAACTTCCTGCATCATCTCAAGATCATACTCTACTTTGGTCTTTAGTCGCTCGATTTTAACAAAATCGTTTTGTGATCTAAAAAATGCAAGCCTGTCTTCGAGCTCTTCTTTAATCTTTGGGATGACCTCTTCGATAGTTATGCTCGTAGATATAAAGTGCTTGGCAGGAAATACCGTAATCTCATCAAAAAAACTGACGATTTCATTGGTAATAGGTACTTTCTGAACTATTCGTTCGATATCATCTCCAAAAAATTCGATACTATAAAAAAGTTCAGAACTCGCAGGAAATATATCAAGAGTATCCCCTTGTATGCGAAAATTTCCTGGCTTAAAATCAGTCGAAGTACGCTTAAACTGCAACTGTACAAGATTAGATACCAAGGATTCTATAGTATCATCCGAACCTTTTTGTATTTTTAAAATCTGCGCTTCGTACTCATCACGCTCTCCGATACCATAGATACACGAAACCGAGGCGACTATAATAACATCTTTTCTCGATAGGAGACTCTCCGTCGCAGCATGACGCAGACGATCTATTTCCTCATTGATAGTAGCTTCTTTCTCGATATAGGTTCCCGTCTTTACGATAAAAGCCTCTGGCTGATAGTAATCATAATACGATACAAAGTAATGTACCGCATTTTCTGGGAAAAATTCTTTGAACTCTTGAGCCAGTTGAGCTGCGAGAGTCTTATTGTGAGCAATAACAAGAGTCGGGCGCCCGGTCGCCTCGATGATATTTGCCATAGTAAAAGTCTTTCCTGAACCGGTTACTCCGAGCAGTGTTTGGAAGTTTTTTCCTGCATCGAGTCACTTCAAAAGAGCCTCTATCGCCTGAGGCTGATCCCCTGTAGGTTTATATTGAGAATGAAGTTTAAATGCTGACATTGTACATGGTTATAAATTTACATTAACTCCCCCTTATTCGCTCTCACTTCTCGGAGTACTTTTTCGGCATGTCCGTTTACTTTTACATTTCGCCATGCCTTGATTATAGCTCCAGTACTGGATACAAGAAAAGTGGATCGGATAACTCCAATGTACGTTTTTCCATAATTTTTCTTCTCTCCAATTACTTCAAATTTATTATGGAGGGATTTATCGGTATCGGAAATGAGATCGATACCAAGATGACAGCTTTCATGAAATTTCTTATGAGATGCCTCGTTGTCAGCCGATACTCCTATCACCTGCACTCAGAGGGCTGAAAAATCTTCTCTGAGCCGGGTAAAATCCTGAGCTTCGAGTGTACAACCTGGAGTACTATCAGCCGGATAAAAATAGAGAATAGTTTGCTTTGATTCTGTGAGTATCGTCTCCAGACTCTTAACTTCGGACACTCAATTTGGATGAATTATCTGGTACATGGTCGTACGCATAAAAATTGGGATAAAAAAGTAACGCCTCATTATAGATTTTTTCTCTTGAGATGCAAAAAGAAATTTGTAAGGAGATGAATGAAGTGAAGAAATCATGTATAGCTTCTGCCTTTATAGTATCGGTCAAGTGTCAAGATCAGACAAAAAAATATCCCCATTATAAAAAGTTGTTTTCTCTATGATGTCAAAATGCATATCTGGATAGTCTTTTCTGAAAGAAAGAGAATTCTTCGCATCATCTTTCTTTTGTATATCTTTATATTTTACCTCAAGTGCGAGTGATTCATTTTCTAAAATAAAATCTATCTCGTGGGATCCATTTTTTGTTCGCCAGTATTTTATATCTTCATAATATCTTTTTGATTTCAGAAGCTCCGAATAGATGAAATTCTCAAAAAGTAATCATTTTTCGTCATTCAAAAAATCAAATCGTCCCATAAGGAAATTTCGAAATCAGATATCCCCGAAATATATTTTTGGCATTTTAATAATTTCTTTCAACTTATTACGAGAAAAAGGTCGTACTGGATACACAAGGAGAGATTGGAACATCAGATGAAAATAATACTCTGCTGTTGGTTGGCTCACCCCGATAATCGATGCTATTTCACTAAAATTTAATGGATTTCCATCACGAAAAGCCAGTTGTTTGAGAAAATCATTGAATTTATATTTTTCCTTAATTTCCACGAGTATATCTTTATTGAACCAAAAACTGAAGATATCAGACAAGACCTGCTTTTTCTCTTCTGGGTTTTCTTTCAGAACTACCTCTGGATATCCTCACCATATGATACATTCTTCCAAATATACATTCAATTTTCCATTATTAAGAGGATTTTTTCTAAATCATGATACTTCTGATATGTCTATGTTTTCTTTCCATACAATATATTCATCGAAATCCAGAGGAAATATCGGGATCACTCGTTTACGTCCAGCGAAAGATTCTTTTATATTTTTATTGATCTCAATATTGTTAGATCCCGACAAAACAATGCGGATATTCTCATATTCATCGTAGAGAGATTTGATAATCCAATCAATATCTTTGACTTTATGAAATTCATCCAGAAAGAGATAGTACGGCTCTCATTTTTGGAACTTATTTGTCTGAAGAAGCATGGTAATTTCGGTAAAATTCTGAAAATACCGATGGTGATCCAAAATCTCCAGATTCAGAAAAAGTTTTCGTTCTGTTTGAAGTGTTTCAAATATGTTCTTCAGAAGTGTTGTTTTCCCGACCTGACGTGGTCAAAGTACAAAAAGAATTTTTCTTTCCGAAAGTGATTTACGTATAACATTGAGCTTTTTCCGAAACTTCATAATTGTTTTAGTATTACTATTTTAAAGTACGAAGTTATTATAGTAATTTTTTGACCAAAATCAAGTTTATATTTCACTTATTACTCTAAGTACAAAGTCGTCTTCAAAATTCAAATATTTTACCATCTCCAGTTATCACCACCCCCCATCAACTCCAAGACCAATCTCTTTTGCTTTATTTCGTCGCATTATACAGAGTCTGGATTTCTGAATCCGAGAGCGCACGGTTGTAGATGCGGACTTCGTCGAGGGAGTTCTTGGTACATGCAAGAATATCTCATCTACACCCCATTTTTAATGAAACAATACTTGATCCAATCTCTCATCCAAGGTTCTGCTCGCCGATTTTTATTCAATTAATATATGTATATAGTTTTGATCCATTCATAACACCAGCCAGATAATACCAATCATTT
>CALREC010000018.1 GCA_943355085.1 Candidatus Altimarinota bacterium | reverse complement strand
AGGTAGTTTTTTATCTCTTGTTGCTGAGTAGGGGAGAGTGGTGTATTTTCTTCATCGCTTTTAGAAGGATCTCATCCGAAAGGTTTATAGGATCCTGAGTTGGACCAATTTTGTCATGTTTTGGATGGCTTTTTTTCTGGAGAAGATCCTGTTCCTGATGAAGCATTCTCAGTACCACTTCCTGTTTTTGATGCTTGTCATGAACCACTTTTTTCACCACTACCTGGGTTTCATACTTGAGACTCCTGTCACGATCAGGTCTTGTCTTGTTTTTGATTTTCTTTCTCAGATTCTTTTTGTTGTTCATCTTTCTTTTGCTCTTCTTGTTTTTGTTTTTCCTGAGCCTTCTTCTGCTCTTCTGTCTCGATCTCTTCCTTGAGTTTTTCCTTTACAAAAGAGAGATTTTTTTCTGTTGCTTCATCGATTCTAGACGATAAGGATTTTGTATAACTACCCACAGACTCCTGCCAGTACGCAATCTTCTTTGTAGCGTCAGCCTCTTTTTCACCGAGTCTGTACAGCGTATTGCCGACATTATAGAGGGCATCTGCTCACAAAAGATGGCTGCCCGATCAATTTTTCGAGATTTTTTTATATAATTGTTCTGCCTCTATAAAAGCATTATTTTTATAGTGCAGATCTCACCGAAAGCCGATATAGACATCTCGTATGATATCAAAATTATATACGCCACAAAATACGAGCAGGAAAAATAAAAATATTATAATACGTTTCATGATTTCAAAAAAGTGGAAGGAAATAGAAGAAATACGAGAAAACAGAAAAAACCTATAAAAATAAAAATACGTTGCGTAATATCCATGGTATTGGTGCCCTCTACATTGGATGTTTTTCCAATACTATTTAATGCTCTTTCTATATTTTTTAGGATTGATTCATCATCTTTCACATACTCACCATTGCCTATCTTTGCGAGGCTTTTGAGACTCTTTGTATTGAGACTTGAGAGTACAATTTCTTGATTATATTTTTTATAAACCGTATCACCAAAGGGATTTTTTCAAACAGGAATGGGTGAGGGGGGCTTATTTCCAATTCAGATAGTTGTGATGTGAAGATTTTTTCCACTGAGTATATTTGCTATCTTATCGGAATTATTGTAGTCATCGGGATCTCACCCATCACTTAAAAGTACGATCGCACTCTCGGAATTTCACTTCGTATCAAAACGGTCTGTTGCGAGAGTAAGAGCTTCATGAAAATCTGTTCCTCCTTCAGAAATACTCTTGGAATCAATACTTGCGAGAAATGATAATATCGAACCATGTTCGCTTGTCAGAGGGGATACGAGACGGGATTTCCCTGCAAAGATAACCAACCCATATCTATTTTCCCGATGAGCTATCATATAACTTTCTATGATAGATTTTGCTTTTTCTAGTCTGGATACTGGAGGATTACTTTCTTTTATGTCTAATACATCCATACTCGCAGAGACATCCAAGAGCCATATACAGTCAATTCAGAGAGGAGTTTTGGCAGAATCTCGCATAAATCCAACCGGACCAAGAATAGATGTGCCGATAAATATTACAGAGAGTCCGAGACTTATAATTCGTAAAAGAGTTATATTTTTATAAGCAAAATAATTAATACCTTTTCCATGACTAGAGACGTATTTTTTATACCGTATGAATATGATGATGAGTGAAACACAAACAAACAGAACTGCAGGAATCAGGTGGAGTGCATCAAGGAATTGAAAATACATAATAGATTTACAGGGCATAAAATAATAAACTATTCACTTTTAGGTATCCCATAATAGTTGAAAAGATATTTTGCGATTTTTGAAAATACGGCCGAAGAGGTCGTCTCAGAATACTGAGCACTACGAGGACGTTCTATTTTTACAATCATAACAAATTTAGGATTTGATGCGGGCGCAAATCCACCATAGGAAGTTATGGTATGACCAGCTTCACCAACCTCATATTTCCCTTTACTTGCAATCTGTGAAGTCCCAGTTTTTCCGGCTACATCATATCCCTCTACTCATCATTTTTTTGCGAACCCTATTTTTGCTCCTTCAGTGAGCATGGCTATGATCTTTTTAGAAGTATCTTCTTTTATAACTCGGCGTAGTGGGGTTGGTGTATTTTTGACTACCGTACCATCTGCAAGGGTCAGGCTATCAACTATGTAGGGTTGCATATATATTCACCCATTCGCAAGAGCCGAATAGGCCGTTGCCATCTGTAATACTGTCGCTGTAATACCTTGTCAAAATGACATAGTAAAGAGTTTTACTCGAGCCCATTTTTCATATGGATCAATCTTTCCAAAAACTTCTCCATCCAGTGTAATGTTCGTTTTTTGTCAAAAACCGAAATCATTGATATATTTATGAAATAATGATTTCCCAATCTTTTGTACGATATCAATCATCCCCACATTACAACTCCAATCAAGTGCGTGTGAATAAGTGTTTCGTCCAAGGCACTCATTGGAAATATTTTTAATCTTATATTGGTCGATTTCAACATATCCTCTATCGGTATATGTATCAGAAGGCTTGATATCTCATGTATCTATACCAATAGCCACGGTTATGGCCTTGAAGACAGATCATGGTTCATAGAGAGAACCTATAGGATCTGCTTCGTATACTCCTGGACCGAAGTTATTTTTATATTTATATTTTGGTATGGCACGATTGCCAATCTCGGATTCTGTTGCTGTTCGGAGGGCTATTTTTTTCTTTCCAACGAGTATAGGAGCCCCCGTCTCCGAATCCTCTACAAAAAGTGGTATTCAAAGAAGATCAAATCCCGGATTTGGGTATTTACTATAACTCACTCGCTCAAGTTCGTAGACATCCCCAAAGTTATTTGGATCAAAATCTGGATATGTTACCATAGAAACGATCGCTCCAGTTTTTGGATCCATGATGACAACTGATCACTTATTTGCACGAAATTCTTTCACCCCTTCGGAGAGTATCTTTGTGACTTCTTTTTGAATATTACGATCAATTGTGAGCTTGATATCTGTTCCATTTACCATTTTACGCTCACCAAGATCAAATGATCCAATAGTACGCCCAGAGATATCTTTTTTTGCGATCCGAGCTCATTCTTTTCACTTGAGCTCCTCATTGAAGTATCCTTCTACGCCGTATTTGCCTTCATTTTCATTATCTACGAAACCAACAATCTGGCCACCCATGTTTTTTTCTGGATAAAATCTGGTAGGATTGGCTTCAAGTATGAAAAAATGAGAGATGCTTTCTGATTCGAGCATACGTCCCTGCGAGATGTTTACTTTTTCTGCTTTGATTCTTGCATCTATCATATCTCGTGTTGATAGTCACATTTTTCTCAGTATTTTTATATACCGGACTGTGCGTTTCGAGAGCTTAAAATCAAGCTCTTCCTTTCAAAGTCCGAGTGTTGTCATAAGGTATGTTATGATGCTTTCTTTGTTTCCAATCGTTGTGGGATCGACATAGAGGCTATTATTTATAATAGCAAAGGAACTCCCAGATCATTCTGTTATATCCTTTAGATCTGACACTTCTTTAGTGCTTAGATTTTCTTTTATAATAACCGAATCTATAAATTCTTTAGATATTTTCCTGTGAATATCATCATGAATTTTCTTTTTTATGTTTATGTCATTGGGTACGAAATCTTCATCCTGAAGTTGTCGTAAATAATTAAAAAGGTTTTCGGTACAACGATCATCTCATTTTCTCGAACAAATCTCTTCAAATACGACGTCAGTTAGAAAAGATTTGAGTTTGTCTTTTGATCCCACTTCCTGTGGATCTATAGCAAGATCCGAAAGATCCGTACTCGTAGCAAAGACTCATGCGGGTGTATTTCTTGAGTAGACAGTTCCACGAGAAACTGGATTTTTAACCGTCATAATCTGTTGTTTATCTGCAAGATTTTTATAGTATGTATGTTCTAGCACTGTGTATTTAAAGGTAGTCCATATGATAATCAGAGCAAAAAAAGCAAACATGAAAAACACCATACGAATTCTATCGATATGAGAGAGTTGTATTATGAGATAATTGATACATTGATCGATTTTTTTCTGCATAGTTTATTTTCAGATTATAATATTATCGGTCTGTCGGCCTTTCTATATACTCATGTGTGCAATAAGTACATACTCTCAATGCTCGGTAAACTCGATACAATCGAGATATGTAAGTGTGAATAATGTGCCAATCTCCTCAGGAGTTCTAGATGTTTATAGGTATGATTAAATCGCATGACAGTTTTATTTATCGCATCTTCTATATAGACAACCCGATCATAGCGAGAGAGATTATAATAAAGAATACGTCTGGTTCAAATAATTATATTTTTTTCTCCATTATAGACGGAAAAAAATGCTTTATGTTTTTTTGTTTCGGTAAGTTTATCATGAACGATGAGTGTAGTGTCTCATTTTAAAGAAGTATGTCTCATGTATGCATCGATGGCAAAATCATCAGGAAACACCAAAATCGTTCTTCAGAGGATATTTTCATCTACCGCTTTATAAAACGATGAAACATCTGTATGATGAGAAAAGCAAATGAGCGGATCTGGGTTATTTACTTTTTTCTCGGTTGAGAGGAGCAGAGATCTAAAGTCTTGTTTTTCTAAATATTTTATAAGAGTTTTAGAGATATAAAGCGAGAGGATATGATGAGCATGTACCAAATAATATGAGGAAATATCAAAGATAGAATATATTTGATAGGGAGCAAGGAGTGGTATAGTGGTTATAATACGAACGATAGAACGGATATTATCTGATGAAATATCTGAAGTAGAGTTTATTCAGGTATCTGATAAATTTGTCACCATGGCATAGTCGAGAGCATTGCGAAAAGGGACCTCTACAAGACATCCAATCTTTATAATCTCGGCAAGCTCATCTCGTACAAAATATGTCAGTCATTGATCATCTATAGACCCCCCAAACGGTATTACCTCTATAAGCACTGGATATTTTATTGAAAAAAGTAGAATAATATCAATTTCATACTATGGAAAAAGGAGAAAAACACAATCCAAATGTTATAATTATAGGCGGTTTGTATATGATATTTTCAGCTTCATTAAAAAAACCAACACATTTTCAGTATATCTCAAAAATTATCAACCAAGGCTAAAGGATGGGATAGTAGATGATTTGAGTGATGTAGCTATGGATTAAAATCATTCCATAAAAAATACCAGGAAACGATGTAAAGGAGGAAAACCGTCTCACTGGCAAGTTGCATTGTACTATAATTCTCATTTTTTTTCAATTTTTTCGATGATTTTATTCCAGGTGATCAAATTAATTTCTTCAGCTCGTACGGTATCGAGTAGTCCTAATGCTTGAAAGTCGGAAGCAAGTGACTCTTTTGAGATATGTAATGTACTGGCGAGATTAGAAATTACTTTTTTTCTTGGAGCACTAAATCAAGCACTAGTTATCCTTAGGAAATCTTTTGCGTTTATCCTATTATACTCAGCTCTTCTCTGAAAATAGAGCACACTTGAGTCAATTTTTGGCGCAGGGATAAAGTTTTCTTTCGCAACCAAACATACTTCTTCGATGGATTCGCATGAGAATTCCAGCGCCAGGGAGAGGTAGGAGTGTGGATATCATTTTTTTCGACAAATTTTGTCGCCCACTTCTTTTTGCATAAGTATGACCATCTCATTTGGCTTGCTTTCAAGCTCATGGAGAAATCGAAACAAAATAGGGGAGGTTATATAGTAAGGAATATTAGCAATAACACTATATATTTCTCTCTCCTCGGAAGGAGAGAGAGTGAGAGGCGGCACATACTGCAAAACATCTCCTTCTATAATCCTAAAGGTTGTTTCTTTCGGTATAACGATCTCTCTCTCATGGATGCGAGAGTTCAATATATACACCATCTGTTTATCGAGCTCGACGAGCGTGAGAGATCGAGGTTTTCGCGCGAGGATTTTCTCGGTCAGTGCTCCGTATCCGGGTCCAATCTCCAATATATCCTGACCAGTTATATCAATACTATCAGCAATGGCTTCCAGTATTTCGTCGTTCACCAAAAAATTCTGCCCAAGCGATTTTTGAGCACGTATACCATAGTGTTTAAGGATCTCTTTATGATGCATGCTGCCATTGCTTGTTATAATACTGTTTCCGTTCTGAGTGTCCATTTATCTTTGATAACCCCGAGTTGACCTATGTACATGGTCCATTTATTGAGGAATTTTTCATACTCATCTTTGAGTTTTCGCATGTAGTCATGTTTGTCTTTTTTGAAAGAGTTGACCAATGCAGATTCTCCAAGCAGCCATGCTGCATCTTTATAGGCCATGAGTTTTCTATCCACGAGTGTCTGGCAGCCTTTTTCTCAAAATACAAAATTTTTAGCATCATTATCGGTTGTAAGAGATGTTTTTTTTTCCTGCAAATAGAGATTAGCCTCTTTTATAACGATCGTATTACAAATATTTTTATATTTAGAGGGATACGATTGAGGATTTGTTTCATTAAAAAGAACTCCAATATCTGTTGCAAGCTGGCCTATATCTTTGTTGCTTCATGCATAAATTTTTGAGAGTTTTACCTTTATTTCATCATCGAGTTTCTTAAATTCTATGCTCATAATCACTTGAAAAACAATCTGCTGAAGACTTAAGGAACCAACAGGACAAACGAAATTTTCAATGGTCTTGGCTCATTTTCCATTAGGTTCTCGTGCATCCAAACATTGTTGAATCTGGTTTCAATATTTTGAAGTTTCTGCAAAAACAGACAAATACGTATTATGAATTGCCAAAAATAATAACAGAGCGATAATCGATACAAGTTTTTTCATAGTTTTACTTTTTAAAAAATCGTGAAAAAAATCCTGGCTTTTTTTCTGGGGTAGTAGTTTTTTTAACTCAAAAGATGAGCATTTTTAGTATATTCTTGACTCATGTCTTCGCTCAATCATTCATATGCTTTTGTTTTTCTTCTCGGTGCTCAACTTTTTTTTTGATACCATAAATAGAAGCAACGATTCCGCCAAGAAGCATACCAGTTACGACAGCATCTATCTTTTTTATAGAGCGTTTATGAATCTTGTCATTTTTATTGAACACGGGAAAAGAGGGGGTTATCCTTTTAATGTATTGATCTTGATTGTTTTTTCTGCAAAAAGAAGTTTTGGAATCTCTATCCTGAGGAGATTATTCTCCATATCAGCATGTATTTTATTGAAAGCGAGATTTTCAGGGAGTATGACAGAACGAGAAAATGCTCCATAAAAACATTCTTCTACCAAAACCCTCTCAGCACTGTCGTAGATATCTGGTCGTTTACGTTCTCATGAAATTGTGAGAATATTACGAGATATGGAGATATCGATATTATCGGTGTCCATTCCAGCAATGGGTGCTATGACTACGATCATATCATGGCAGTCAAGTATATCAAGAGCTACTTGCCCCAGCTCCTCTTCTACTATGTCGCCATCTTCAACTTTTACTTCCACAGAGCGATGATCATGAGTATCATGACTATCGTGATGGTTATGACCATGATCTCCTCCCGAGTGTCCATGCTGGCTCTTCTGAAATATTTTTAACATAGCGTATACATGCTTGATAAGATAATGATTACTTTGCATTATATCCTATCCAGGAATCGTTTTTTTGCAAATTTTTCTCTTTTGTGTTAGTATGTATCGATACACGATGAATATCCTAGATACAAACTATCTATAAGATCTCTATAATGATATTATTATGCAAAAGATACGCTTTTCTCGAAAAGAAAAAATACTATTCCTGGATAACTTGGGCAGCCTGGTGAATGCTGGTATTCCAATTATTCGTGCTCTCCAGATTATTTACTTCCAGTCTGAAAACAAAAGATTACAAGATATGAGTGCTTATTTTAAGCAGGCGATAGAATCGGGACAAAATATCATACAGGTATGTGAAAATCTTCCCCGAGTATTTTCACCGTTTGATCGAGCCATGTTTGAGATGTGAGAGGCCACAGGTAAGATGTGACAGGTACTAACACTTATAACCGAACGAGAAGAGAAGCAACAAGATCTGAACCAAAAGGTAAGACAAGCTCTCATATACCCAGCCTCCATACTATGTGTCGCAATGAGTATGATCATAATCATCATGACCTATGTCATACCAAAGATCGAGAAAATTTATCAAGATTCTCATGTCAATCTCCCCGGGCTCACACAATTTATTATAAACATGAGTCACTTTCTGAGGGATTATGGAATTTATGTGCTTGTTTGTCTTATTATATGTATGGGCTGATTAGCCTTTGCTGTTCGTGTGCCCCGATTCCGATACGAATTTGATCGAAAAATTCTTTCACTTCCGATCTGTGGATTTATTCTCCGTAAAAAAACCCTCATCATATTTACCGAGTTTCTCGCCACACTTTTGAATGCAGGTATTCTTATAAATCGCTCACTGACTATCGTACGAACTGGCATGGATAATAGATATTATGAAGCGGAAATCGATGCTATCGTGGCAGATATTAAATCTGGAAAAACTCTTTCTGCAGCGCTCGGTGGTGAATACATAGAGCGTAAGATTCGAGGTGAAGCCATAGGGGATAATGAAGTCGACTTTAAAAGACGAGTAGACTGTTTTCCGATAGAGCTCTCTATGTCAGTCAAGATCGGCGAACAAACAGGCTCTCTTGCTCGTATGCTCGAAAAAATGGCCATACGCTACAACAAAGATGTAGACATTACCATTAAAGGAATTTCAAGTATGATAGAACCAATAATCATCGTCTGAATCTGAGGTCTTGTTGGAGTCATCATTATGGCAATCATGCTTCCATTCTTTAATATGGTACATGTTATACATTAGTTCCATGAACGTAAACACACCAAAGCAATATACGGGAGGACCAAAAAGTATTATCTATGAAATTTCTGATGAATTTCTTTTAGTTTTGGATTTGTTATATGTGTATAAACCTGCGTTGTCATAATGGAGG
>CALREC010000017.1 GCA_943355085.1 Candidatus Altimarinota bacterium | reverse complement strand
AAGATGATTGAGGCTATATGCCACTGAACCACTTCCATCAATACTGAAAGTTATATCTATATCACCAGCACCAAAACTCCGTTTATTGAGATATACTTTCATGGTCGCATCGAGACTCGGGTGTTCACTGTCCTCAAAATTATAATCCCCAAGAAACCCAATGCTCAGACTCGAAAACTTTTCCTGAAATTTTATACCAGAAAATTCAGACAATGCTTCACCACTTCCACTTACCATAGTACCAAGTTCAAAATCGAACTTTCCCTTTTTTGGGATTTTGGTGATCGCAGATTGATAGGACCTGAAAGTATCTTTCCAGAGGGTTTTATAGTAAGAAGTATCCTTTGTGACCTCTGGAGACTTAGTACCTCCAAAACAAGAGGAGAGAAATAGGATAAGAAAAGTAGCGACGAGGAGTTTTTTCATGATATCGAGTTAGGAATTGATATTGCTTTTGACCTCTTTCCACCTCATCCCCGACCCTTCTCCTAGGAGGAGAAGGGTGAATTACTTATTTTTTGCTTCCTCTGCTTCTAAGAGAGGTTGGGTGAGGGCTACTGAAAAAATATATTATACAAAATCTTTGACACTTCCGCTCGCGAAATAGGATCATTTGGTCGGAAGTTGGTGGCGGTAGTAGAAATGATTCCAGATTTTTTCGCTGTAGAAATGAATGGTGCAGACCAATCAGTGGATTTTATATCGGAGTAGGTGTATTTTGCATCGTATGATATCTTGATTCCTGAGAAGTTCATGATAATCTTCATGGCTTCTGCTCGGGTTATCGGTCGATTTGGCTCAAAGTTATTATTGATAGCAGAAATATATCCGAGGTGTTTTGCAGTAGATACATACGGAGCCCACCAATCGGTTGAGTTGATATCAGCATAGGTAAATTGTTTATCGAAGCTATTCGCACCTCACTTTGAAAGACTTGCCATCTTGAGGAGCTCCGCACGTGATATGCTGCGGTTTGGCTCAAAGGTAGTATTTGTTCTGGCAATTCCTTTTTCATTCAATTTTGTAATATAAGGACAGAATTCACTCGTTTTGAGTACATCTCAGAATGCTCAGCAAGTAAGTATGGATGGAACTGTTGTTGTTTGAGGAGTAGGCATAATAACACCAGAAGATGAAGTTGCAGGAGTAGCTGTTGTGACTACTGTTTTTACTGTCGCTATTTTGCTTACATCCTCGGTTCCGTTTGCATACGCAATGTAGCTATCTCATGAGACGAGACTCACCGTTTTTTTCAGGAATGCATTATATATATCGATCTTTCCTTCTATGAGCTTGTAGGTATCTTTCGTAGTATCAGACGATACATCAAGCGTTGTTCCACGAATCGTTGCGTATCCAGTCTTTCCCTTTACTTTGTATTCGAACTTTCCTCCGTCTCGCTTGTCAAACTGGTATTGGACACTTCCTCCTATGTTTTCATAGGAAAGAAAGCCACTTCCAGCTTCAGATATCTTCATGCTTGACCCCGGGTTCAGTTGCATCTTTGAATACCCATCGAGAGCAATCTCGAGACTTCCATCCTTAGATGTAGAGACAACATCGCCGACCGCAAAACTGACGAGATTTTTACTCACATTTGAGAGAGTACTTGCACTCGTTTTCAGAAGATCAGTGAGGGCAATAGTCTTTCCATCTCGAGTGATAGAAAGGACCGTGTTGATATTGGCTCCGGACTTGAGTACGATACTTTGCGTCGTATCTCCGAGGTACTTGGAGACAGAATTGAGTGTTGAAACGATTCATGTAGTAAGAGATACAGAATTACTACTAATACTTCCGCCACTACTTCCGCCACTACTTCATCATGTAGATGGAGTTGAGCTCGAGCTTGATGATGAACTACTTGCTGCCACAGACTGGGTCACGATCGTACTCACGAGAGATGTAAAGAGAGTCAGGTGGTTTGTCTTCGCACGAAGTGTCACATGCTCAAGAACGCTTATGGAATCTGAATTCCCGAGAAGTGTTCCGCCTGAATTATAGAGAAGAACTGTTGTTGCTATCGTTCTCCAGGAAGACGATGCATTGTCAAAGTAGGATACGAGAAGATTGTTGATATTTTCGAGCGTGTATCCAGAGCTTCCGAGTGCTGAGAGAAGTTCTCAGCTTGAGTATGAGAGCTCTATATCGACATCACTATTAAAATCGGTCACAGCACTTCCATCGGTATACATGGCTTGTATATCTTTGGCAGATCCACCTATTGGTTTGCTATTTCCATTATCCACGACGTTGGATGTTTCCTTGGTTATGACTGTTACGCTTTCTTTCGATCCATCGAGAGCACCTACCGGGAGAACGAGCTTAATTTTATTTTTATTGTCATTCAAAACCCCTCCGTTATTAGGATTCATATTTGTCGAAACAGGAGATTTTATCGTGTAACCAGAAACAAGATCGAGAACTATGTCTTTTCCTGATTGATTCGTGACAACTCCAGAACCAATACTGATACTCTCTATTTTCTCGTATCCATCTGCACGACTTGAAATCTTCCAGATAAGTCCTGTTTTGAGCTTGAGAATGTATCCTCCATTTTCATCGGTGTCTGCTCCGGCCCACTTTTCATTTTTGGTTCCGTCCGCATTATACCCTTGTGCCCAGACTTTTGCACTCTGTTTGGCGAGATTGTCACTTGTTCCAGACCCGAGATAGATACTTCCAGCAACGGTTATGATATCACTGGCTGTAGAAGTATTTCTGAGAGCGAGATTCAAAGAACCGATAGATACTGATCCAACAGTGACTCCGGTAAAACTATCGGCGATATATCCAGATTTTTTTGTCATTATCTGATAGATTGTTCCTCACTTCACTTTAAGTGTATAATTTCCAGAATTATCAGTCTTGGTTGAGAGATTAATTCCACCTGTATTAAATACTTCCACAACAGCTTCAGTTATAATTCATCCTCACTGATCTCGAACCGTTCCGGAAAGTGTTACTGGGACATTGGCAAGAGCAAAGTTGAGCGTTCCACTTCCGCTACCGAGGTTGATATTCTGAGAAGGAAGTCTCGAAGAACCTGGCATCGCAATGCGGACCTCATAGCTCGCTGGGGCGAGATCAAGAATCACTCCACTGTTTGCAAGTATTTTCTTGGTTCCTCCGACTTTTGTTGTTGTATTGATATAATCTATAAGAAATTCATCCACAACTGTATTAGTTCCTGCTGATTGTATATTGATAGTAAGTGCGTTTAAGGTTGATCAAACATTAAAATTTTGACCTGGAAGATTGGCGTTCAGTGCTGCAAGAGAAATGAGTCCAATTTCACCATGTCATGGAACAAATGCATGAAGTTTATAGACTTTCCCAGATTTTAATTGGAGCGAATAACTTCCATCCAGAGCGGTAGTTGTGAAGTTTCCATAATAGTCGAGCGCATCAGTGCTCTCTGCCCAGATATTGGCAAAAGTATTACTTGGAAGATTGGCGACTGATCCAGTTACGCTATAGAGAACAACTGCGGATGCGAGGAAATTTTCTGTAACATTGGAAGATCCTACGCTCACTATTCTTTCATCGAGTCATCCGATTCATGGGACAAATGCTCAGATTTTCCACGTTGTATTTTCATTTACAAAGAATTTATATGAACCATTTGCATCGGTCATAGCATTGACAGAATTGCCTACTGGTTTTGGATCGGCAGAGCTGCGAATCTGGTATGCGTAGACTCCTGCATTTTGTAATCCATTGTCTCCCGAGAGGATCTTACCACCGATTTGAAGACTTGGCTTTCGAACCACAAGAGAGAGAGTAGTACTAGAACTCATCGTGATACTTGTTTCTGGGATAGGGGGAAGTCATTCTGCACGAGCTCCGATTGTGTATGATCCATCCATAAGCTTCAATTGAACTTGACCGTTTGTATCAGTCATACCATTGGATCCCATAATCTGTCCACCTGGACTATATGCCCAAACAGAAGCACCTGGAATAGGATTTGTTCCATCTGTCAGGGTGACACTCAGTATTCGATTTGCAGAGTTTATCACCTTCGTATACGTTCCACTTGTAGAGCGCATATCAATCTCAGATGAAAGTGGAGACTGCCAAGTAGGCTGTACATAATTCATCATGGAAGAAGCAGCGGTTGATCCGAAATCTGGACGCACCCCTACTTGCCACTTATCTGCTTTGAGTTTCCAAGTATCAACAATGCTTCCCGTACTACTTGCCGAGAATTTTTTCTCAAAATACCCAGAAGGAGAAGATGCCCAAACAACTATTTTCTCATTCGCCGGAAGGCTTGAAATATTGAGCGAGAGAGTTTTGAGAGTAAGATCTGATGTTGAATCAGAAAGTTTCATATTCATTGTCTGGTTTCCAGCAAGACTTACTCGAGTGGGAACAGGATTTCCGAGGTAGGCAGTTTGAGTATGAGTATTATTGAGAACCATCGGATCCGTTCCGACATAGTATTCTCCCGAAGAGAGTCATGAGAATGTCACGAGACCTCAGGCATCACTGAGTCCCTCTATCATACCAAGTTGTGATCCATTGAGCCTCACGAGCAGATTGGGAACCGAAAGCGAAGCACCTGTGCTCGTCTGTAGTTGAACACTGAGAGTATATGCACCAGCAGATTGGATAAATATGGCATTACTTCTGAGCGATTCGAGGATCATGGATCATCCGACGGTTTTCGTAGTTACATCTACTTTATAACCATCGGTTCCAAATTGCATTGCTGCAGTCGGATTTACTACCCCTACAAGATCCATATTGATATATGTTTTTTGACCGGTCTTAAGATGAGAGTCGGCATTTGTAAGCGTAAGTATAACTTTATTTGAAGATCCAGTTGCAACTTCAAATGAGAAATTTCCACTCCCTGTAATATTGGAATTTGGATACAAAGATATAGTGTCCTTGGATACATTACTCACATCAAAGCCGGTAGGGAAAGCAAGCTCGATGATAGAACCACTTCACAAAATCTGCGTGGTAGGAAATGAGAGATGATATCTGGTGGTTTTGCCTGCCATATTGATATCTGGAACGAGTGATACTGGGGTAAAATCATATATATTATATACTGTTGTGGCTGTTGTGGTACCTCATACAGTATTGAGAAAATTTTCTGACATAATAGGCCCATAAAATTTTGATCC
Organism: Candidatus Altimarinota bacterium; assembly: GCA_943355085.1. Lineage (GTDB taxonomy): Bacteria > Patescibacteriota > Gracilibacteria > BD1-5 > UBA2023 > UBA1545. Next base: position 3,857 of record CALREC010000017.1, on the reverse strand, counting down.
ACCATTTGTAGAAGAAAGAGTATTTCCTTTGGTGTCAGTGACTCCAGTCATGATAAAACCAACAAGATTCTGAGTCGTCGTACTCGTGCTTATTGCGAAAGATGTAGGGAAATTCATAATAGTAAGCTCTCTTTTGGAACTATCGTATGAAAATGTCGATCCACTCAAATTGACTGTAGATGCACTTCCAAAAATGGTTTCTGGACTCGAGGTCGCACCGAGTGTTACTCCAGTTGCATACTTCATCATATAAATATTTTCTGGATTGAGTACAGAGCTCGTATAGTCAGCTGATGTAGAGCTCGTTGCAATAACATCACGTGAAAATCGAACTAGTATTTTTGTTGGGTAGACTTGAGCCTCAGAAATAATAAAAGGATCTATGTTTGTTGATCATCCTGTAGTAAAGGAGAAAGTAGAGTTTCCACCTCCCTGAAGAGCATTTCCTGCAAGAGTTTTTACTCCATTTGCTCCTCAAAGCACCGTAACTTGATACGTAGTATTTGCTTGAAATCCTCCTACTTTGCTCATATGAACCGTTTTTGTACCAACTTCATATGTAACTGAAACTCCCGATTCTAGGGTATTATTTTGTGAGAGTTGAAGAGTTTGAGTACTCACACTGCTCGTATCAAGTGCTTTATCAAAACCTATATCGATAGATCGTATATCGATTGATTGATTGGTCGCTCAACTTCCTGGATAGGTCCATGCTATTTTCACTGGAGTAGTATCACTCCCTGTTGCTGTGGTAAAATTCGAACTATATACCACCTTGATGGTTGCTCCAGTTCATCCACCAAGATAGGTTCCAAAAACAGAACGAAGATCTCATGTGGCTCGAAGTTCATACTTTTTATCAGCACCGAGGAGTCAACCAGAAAGAGTGAGAATCTTTCCAGAAACATCGAGCGATCGAGAAAGAGATGTTACGAGGATGCCGCTCATATCATTGGCACCAGAAAATGCAAATACTCGTACCTTTTCCAGATTGGATCCGGTCGCATCGATCGGATCAGAAAACTCCACTTGAAGTTTGCTATTTGTCGGTACTCCAAAAGCTCCAGGAAATGGTACAGTAGATCGAATATAGAGAGATGAGGCAGTGGCAGGATTTGCACCTGTCTGAGTAGTAACATTTGAAATAGTACTAAAAAATATTTCCTGATTATTGCCATACCCACTTGTTCCATCGAGAAAATACCCCTTTATATCACGTATAGTATTTGGAATAACGAGCTTATAATTCTTTCCTGCCAAGAGGCTTCAGGGTGGAATAGTTGTAGAGATTTTTCCACCCGAAGTACCACTTGGAAGTGTTACGCCAGTATAACTACTGGATATGGAGCCAGTAAAAAGCACATTATCCTGGTACAATTGAATACCCGTAGATGTGACCGTTGCCCCGGATAATTCATTGGAAAAATACATACTCATATCTGACATCCCGATCGCTACATTGCTCATGCGATTTTGTGGATTGGAATCGATGAGTTTTGTACTGTTGTTTCAAGCTGTTCCCCAAGTAAATAGGTATTTAAAATTCATAGGCAGTTGTCGATCATTTCCGTTATGTCAGTAATTGAGAGAAACGATATTACTCAGAGTCAGTTCATATGATTGTCCTGTTATCAATCCAGATGCTGTAAACACAAGTTGTCCACTATTTGATAAACTATTATTGATACTGATGCCTGGGGAACCAGATCCAGAAATAGATCCAGTTGCATCATCGGAAGTTCAACCAGATCCATCTATACCACTTAATCGAATGGGTTCACTAAAAAACAAAGTCAAAAGTCCCGATCAGGTAGCCTGGTAATTCTTGGTAATATTAAAAGTATTGGTGGTAGTTTGTTTCTTAGCAGAACAGGAGACAGCTTGTGCACCCATACATGACCAACCCCATCCAGCCGTAGACTCAGTTCCACTTCAGTATGTTCCTGTAGTACATTTTTCCAAAGCTGTAAGATTTGTAAAATTTGCGGGGGGGAATGTTCCATTATTTGCTCGACCACATTGACCATTCGCTGTCAGGCCCGGAGAAAGATTCATCATACAGCGAACGGATGAACCGACGGATCTTTTCCGAACATCCTTAATATCAATACTTCCAGACCCATTCGAGTCAAACCAAAGACCATTTGCTTCTTGTCCATTTGGATCTGCCGCCCAATACTTACCAAATCCTTGGATATACTGATCATCGTTCGCTCTATCTCATGCACGAGGTAATTTCAAAGATGTTTCAAAGAAATTTAAATCGGTTCCCAGTATATTGACTGTTTTATTCCAATCAGATGAGAATGGTATAACATATCCACTTCCACAAGGTGAATCGGCCCAAGTGGGATCAGAACTCGTACCAGTAAATGCTGCCCAGTTATAGTTATATGCAGTTGATCCTGTGATAAAAAACGAATGTCCTGCTGCAGTAATCCCAGATGAAACATTGGCAAGTACACCTGTAGATGCTACTCCAGTTATAGGCTCATTTCTATGCCATTGATAATAATACCCCATATATGATGTCTGTCATCCGGAGCCAGTAGTCGGCCCTCCGGCCTCAAAGTTCACGGATTGTCCGCTCCCGCTATAGGAAGTATTCGCTCCAGCATTACATGCTGCCCAGATTTGAATAGATGTCCCACTCCATACTGCGATATCTTTGGTATCACATCCTGGAGAATACGTACTGTTCGTGTTACCAACTCCAGTTCCTGTGACATTAATATTGATACTTTGATAACTAAAAGTACCTCCAGATGCATACACGACGTTTGGATCATACGCTGGATAAACGCTCGCATACGTATTATTTATAACAGGCTCTAGAACAACTCAGAGAAAAGAAAAATTGGAACTCAATAGAAAAAAGGCAAGACTTCCAGAAAGAATCTTACGGGAAATAGACGCTACCTTCATAGATGTTAAATATGAGAGAATAAAATAAACCCACCGATTCTAAGCTATATTATGTCAAATGCAAACCAAAAATACTAGATTATTCTAAAAAAATACTTTTAACAAAAAATTAGAATTTTTTATATTTTAGAATACACTCTCAAATAGAAGACGATATTCATTATTCATAATGTACATTCAATGAAAAAAATTTCACCTATTTTTCGATCATCTAAAACGACATCTTGTCATGCAAAACGAGGTTTTACTCTCATAGAAGTGCTCATCGCGTCACTCATACTCTCGAGTGTGTTTTTTGCAATATTAAAACTCATCTCGGGCAATAGTTACCAGATGAATATGCTCGAAAACTCCAAAACCATGGATAGTCTTTTTCTTTCATCCAAAGCATGTATAGAATCTTTTGGGTACAATACTGTTGTAAGTATGACTAGTACACAATCTCTCAACTTTGGTTCTGATAATCTCAGCTGTTTTACTGGAAGCTACGACACCAACCTCACGTTTACTGGCATTTCTCTCGAAAGAACAAGCGATACCGAAACCGGTGTCACTACATTCTGGAGCTCTTTTCGTGCATTAGATACCACAAAGACACTTAGGGTGTATGTAACAATCAGTGATGGAAGGGAGAAAAAAGACTATGATTTTCTCGTCGGTCGTTAATTATAACAAATTAAGTTAATCTGATATTAGAGGATATTTCTCATTGCCGCGATATTAAAAGCATAATCCATCTTCAGAGATCCGAGGATACCGAGATACCCTATCTTTCCTTCTATATCAATCTTCTTGACAACCATAGTACAGGTTTCAAGATCTGGAAATATATTTTCTTCTCCGATAAAAACCGATACTTTATCGCCTATATCGAGCCCCTCTAGTAGATCTATAAAGTGGTGTTTATTTTCAAGTACTTTTATAATATTATA
>CALREC010000016.1 GCA_943355085.1 Candidatus Altimarinota bacterium | reverse complement strand
ACTCCGCTTTGATACATTACAAAACTTTGCTTTTCAGGTCAGTGATTTTAGTATATAACGACCCTTGTATGGTATATCGAGCTGATTGGATCAATATTTCGTTCGAAAGACAACTCCGGTAAGCTTTTCATCAGCCAGAACTATAGATTTATTCTGGATGATAAATCCTTGTTCTGGATGAATCATCTCGCTTTTTTTATAGACATTCACGGCAGTCGAGAGAAAGATACGTTTCCCTATTTTGAAGCTGATGCCGTATTTTCATGTCTTTGCTCCAGTGATTTGAAATTCACGTACTCCATTTTCTATAGCTATTATAGTATCAGGAAAAAGCTTAACACCACTACGGTCATAAGAAAGAGTCAGGCCTTCGGCTGGGAGACTTCCGGTAAAAGGCTTATTACGATACATAACTTTGACCCGTGCAGTATGCGTACGACCTACTTCTATGTTATTTCCGGGAACTCCGAGACTCACCGATAATGTATGATCTCGAAAAAACTCCTCTGTTTCTTCATCGAGAATCTGCTCTCGAGATTTTATAGACTTCTGCTCAATCTTTGGTGCCACTTTAGTTTTTTCTTTGAGAACCTCGACAGCAGCTGTAGTGGTAACATTTCCATTTTCCAGAAAAGCTATCGGATCTATGGTGTTTGCGGTCAAAAAATCTCGACACAATGCCTGATCGACGATAACCATAGGATCTTTCCCTTTTCCACACGTCACATAATAGTAGGGATGGTCCTGATTGGTCGTATCGATCTGAAAATGGAGATGATTTCCATAAGAATTCCCGGTATTACCGACTTCTCCGATGTTTGTACCCATTTTCACGATCATACCTTTTGTTACGCTCGCTTTAGAAAGGTGTGCATAGTTTGAATATATAGCTTTACCATCAGAGAGCACGTGCTTGATCGAGACAACTTGTCCCCATCCTGTGAGCCACCCAGATGATACTACTTCCCCATCTCAGATAGATCGAACGGGGGTCCCCTGTGCCGTCGCAATATCTATTCACAAATGACTGCCATATCCTACATCCCAACCATAAGCATATGTTGCGCCCCATAATACTGAATATATCCGGCGATATTCTTTATTGTCCTTAAAAACTGTATAGTTTGCACCCGTAATATGAGGGAGTGCCATCTTACAACCATCATCGAGGGTGCTCCATGGCGAGTATCGACATGCAGGTTTGGCAATTTGATCAATCGGATATACAAAAGAACCTGCTGAGACGGTTTCCATGAAGACCAGTAACATACAGAGAAAGAAAGTGATTTTTTTCATAAGAATTTTTTGACAAAAGCAAAATAGCGAGCCAATTTTAGCCTGTAGAGAAAAATAAGCAAACGAAAATATTTTTTTGTCGATAATATCCTTGAATTCGTAATTACGTTTATTTGGTAATTGATAGCAACTGAGAGCATTTCTATTCTCCTATTTCCCCATCCTGACATCCTCTCTTTTACAAAAACATGACATTTTAACTTTTAATTCTACATCTTACCAACGGGTCCATTTGATTTTATGTGAAAATGAGTATACTAGGCATATCTTATACAGTAACATTACACTATGAAACACCTCAGTATTCTAGTTCTCCTGACATTTTTATTGTCCATGCTCGCTCCGACAGCAGGAAATATAGAGGTAAATAAAAAATATACCTATGCAAGTGAAGAATATAATGAAGTTCTACATTTTCGCGATATACTGGAACCAACTGTGAGTAATCATAGTATTCTGGGTTCTGTGGTATTCTGGAAACAAGCATCCTGAGTAGTTCGCTTTTCTCAGGTACAAAATATGATCAGCTTAAAGATACCGAAAACTTTTGAACTCACCTCAGGAGAGAATACTCTTCGTATACGTCTCGCCACAAATGGCAAAACCTTTCCACTCAAACTAGACATGGATGGGGACGAACGAGCAGAAGATTTTTATTATACCGAGCCTATTTTCATAGACAATACTACGAGTCTTTCGTATGTGGTCGAGGTAAAGAAACATATATCACTCCCATCTCTTCAAGTTGTCGGCCTGGATACAGAAGCCCATACTCTCCATATGAGTATGGGGAGAGATATTGCACAGGCAGAGAATAGTAGCATAAGAATTATGTCACGTTCTGAATGGGGGGCGGATGAAACTCTCCGATATACAGATAGTCCTATCTGGCAAAAAGCATATGAAAAGATGGCAAAAGAAAAGGATGTACCAAAATCCGAAGCTTCTCTCAGATATGAGGAAAAAATTAAACGCATCCGAACCCATCTTGCCACAAATTTTCGGGATCAAGATATGGTCATCGAGACAAAGAGTCGTGAAAATGAGCATGTCCTGGTATGGCCAATTGAGAAAACCAAACAAGTGGAACGTATTGTTATACACCACACCGCAGAAAATAATCAATCCAATCGAGATGATCTAGCGCTCATTCGTGGTATCTATTATTATCACACAATAGTACGAGGATGGGGTGATATAGGCTACAACTATCTTGTTGGACAGCGTGGACAGATTTATGAAGGGCGTGCTGGTGGTGATTATAATGTTGCAGCACACGCTCTCTGGAATAACAAAAGCAGTGTCTGAGTCAGTGTCATGGGAAATTTTATGGTTGATTCAGTTGTCACAGAGCAAGAAAATGCTCTCAAAGATATCATAGAATATCTTTCAAAAAAATACGGGATCGATATTCATGGAACATCTATTGGACATCGGGAATGCAAAAAAGATGATTGTCTCCTCGATGATTATATTATACCAAACCTTACGGGGCATAGAGAAATAGGATTTACGAGTTGTCCAGGAGACGGTATCTTTGTGATTATTGAAGACATACGCAAATCAGAACGTGCCTCGATCGGACGAAACATGGTTATGAATCCATATAATCATTCTATACAGCTTGCTTCTCTGAGTCGTCCAGAGAGCATAGATAGCACTTTGAAAAAATGACCTACGATCCGTATAAAACTCAGTCATACAGGCTCAACCATACGGCTCAAGTCTGGAGACCATATGTTTGCCAAGCTCACTATCTGAGATAAATCTGGGATACTTAAGAAAAATCCTGAACTTCCTTTTGAAGTAATGGGAACCGATAAAGTCGCTCTCGTGATTGGAAAGAAAAAATACCCATTTTCGAAGGTTTCACTTGAAGCAAATCTGGTTGAAATTCCGAGCTGGGAACGTAAACCTAGCTGGGATAAAACCGGGCTTATGAATGATAATATTTTTCGCTCCAAAATATCACTCGAAAATATCTGAGGACAACTCGTAGTTATCAATGAACTCCCACTCGAAGATTACCTCCGTGGTCTCGCCGAAGTCTCTAATGGAGATAACGACGAGAAGATAAAAACCATTCTTGTAGCGGCACGCTCTTATGCCTATTTTTACAGCAAGCCTGAGAATCGTAAATTTCCAGGCACATCCTATGACGGATCGGACAATCCGGATGAATTTCAGAAGTATCTCGGATATGGGTATGAAAAGAGAAGTCCTCATAGTACTGAGCTAGTAGACATAACCAATGGACTTATCATAACCTACAACGGAGTTGCTATCAAACCATGGTATTTTAGCGAGTCCAATGGACAAACGCTCTCTGCCAAACAATATTGTGAAAACCGAGTAAATAATAAAACGTTGCCTGCAAGTACCATCTGCAAGGATATACCATATCTACAGAGTGTAACTGATCCAGGATGAGTAGGTCGTATACAAAAATGACATGGGGTTGGGATAAGCGGTATCGGTGCAACCTATCTCGCGACGAATATGGGATTTTCTTATGATCGTATTATTCAGTACTATCTAGATGGAGTAACTATAGAGAAAAAGTATTAATCTCAAATCAGAGTGGGATATTTCTCAGAAAGCCTACCTCATCTCCAAACCTTATCATTAGCCAGAAAGGTGAGAAAATATCGAATTCACATTCTGCCTCAAAAGGAGAAGAAGTTAGTGAATAATCTATGAAGATAGAAGTATGCTCAGGATACGCTCATCCTCTTTGTCGGTTTTTATCATCTCTATGTCGATTGAAGGTGTATACCGACTAGAGAGCAGTTCTGGCCATTCAATAAGACAGATATTCAGGGGATTGTCGAGTATTTCCTCGCCACCTATATTTACAAAATCATCATACGAACGGAGTCGATAGAGATCAAAATGATAAATATATTCTGCGTATCTATTATAGTATACATAAGTAGGACTTTTTACTGCCACAAATTCATCCAGCAGAGCAGATATGATATGTCGAGAAAGTGTTGTTTTCCCAGCTCATAAATCCCCTCTTAAAAATATTCTATCCCCTCTTTTTGGTTGGATAGGAAATCCGGAAAAGTCATCTTTTTTGAGAATATAATGAATTTTTGATTGCATAATTTGCATTATATGAAATATTATAGTAATATCAATTCGTTATACATTTATAATATTATATCTCCCTTTATGAAAAACGAAACTATACAGATTGATCAGAATGACATAAAAAAACCAGAACGGGATTTTTTACTCATATTTTCTGGTGCGCTTTTTCTGATTGTTTCTACTATTTCCGCATTTCTCTTTTTTGAGAATATGAATCTTGGTCATTCTATAGAAATCAATAAAAATGAAATTGCTTGATATATAAGTAGTATAGAAAAAATAAAAAGCAATGACATGATCATAAAGGCAGAACTCGTAAAAAGCAACAGAGATGCTATTCGTAGCATTATAAAAACTCATGAAGTACAAACATACATAGCAGAAGTCCGAGATATAGCAACGAAATACAAGATGATGTTTTCTGGATTTTCGTATGCAAATGGAAAAATTAATACTTCAGCCCTATCCATACCAGAAAAAGTGCTCGCTTGAGAAGATGGTATCAGAAAGATATCTGATTTTATCAGAGATTATCGTACGGGAAGTGGATTATTATTTGAACTTTCACCTGTTCTTTCTATTTCAGGATACGAACAGAAGCGTGCGTTTGCTATAAATTTTACCGTAACACAAAATACCACCCCGAATGTACCTCGATAAATATAAAAAAACGGAGCATAAAACATTTATTAATTTATAATCTCATCTCTCTATGCAATCTCATCTTCAGTCAAAGATACAAAACAAAACTCAGATAATATCTCTCGTGCTTGTCTCAATAAGCATACTAGTAGGTTTCTTTTTTACTATAGATCAAGGGTATAGTTATATGGCGAATAAAGATGCCTTCGAATCAAGTAAAAAAGAAGTTATCGAAAAAAAATGAACACTCCAACATCTTCAGGATATGACAAAAAATGTTGAGCAAGATACAGCACTTCTATCAGATATAGAGCGCTATGCAGGCAACTTTCGAGAAGATATCATTTTTGATAATCTTTTTGCGCTCATTAATGGTATAAGTATAGCTAATATTTCCTTGTCTCCATGAGAAAAAAGCCCTAATGGTCTGTCGCTCGCAAACATCTCTCTCTCCATCAAAGCACAAGATATGAATGCACTCACGAACTATCTCAACTATCTCACCAGAAGTACCATTGGCAAGAAATCTTATATTATTAAAAACTTATCTTTCCCTCTTGATACTACAAAAAATGAGCCGATTGCTGCAAGCCTCGAAATCAGCATGTATTATTTTAAATAGAAATTGTCACAAAAAATAAATATATACTCTATCTTACACTCTTAGCCCTCCTTTATGAAAACTGAAGCTCACCAAGAGATGCCCGTAGTGCGTTTCTGGCACAAGATTAGCATAAAAGAAAAAGCTCTTTTTTACGAACACCTCTTCAATATGGTGGATGGGGGTGTTTCTGTTATTACGGCACTCCGATCATTTCTCGACAAAAATAGAAATATAAAAATGGAAGTAGAGATACTGGGGCTCCTTGTATTTGTCGAATCGGGAGATAGTTTTAGTATAGCTATGAAAAAACTTCCAAACACATTTGATCGTCGTGAGGTCGCGATCATCGAGGCAGGAGAACAGTCTGGTACGATGCAATACTCTTTTGTAAATCTTGCAGCAGAACTCAGAAACCAAGCAGAGTTGAAATCAAAAGTAAAATGAGCACTTACCTATCCATTCATCGTAGTTATCTTCCTGATTGGTGCCATAATGACCATCATGACCTATATCATACCAAAATTAGAACCTTTGTTTCTGAATACCTGAGTACAACTCCCTCTTGCCACACTCACTCTCATATCTACAAGTCGATTTATACAGGGGAATTTTTGGGGAATTATCATCCTTATGATCATCATGATATTGGTATTTCAGGCCTATAAAAAAAGTACTGTAGGAAGAAAATCTCTGGATAAACTCTATCTGAACCTTCCAATCATTGGAGATGTGTACAGAAATTATATCATCGTACGCATCGCATCAACTCTCTCGCTCTTACTCGAAGCAGGCATTCCGATTATTCGAACCCTCTCGCTTACGGCAGAAGGAAGCAATAACGTCATCTTTCAAGAAAAAATCGAAGAGATTATCAAAAAAGTACAACAGGGAAAAAAGATAGCCGAAAGCATCGAAGAATCAGATCCAACATTTTCTGTATTTACACAAGATTTTTACCAAATTATCGGTGCTGGGGAACGTACTTCAACCATCAACAAAGTATCTCGCAAGCTTGCTTCACAATATACAAGAGAAGTGGATAGCTCCATTTCCGTATTAGTTCGCTTTATAGAACCACTTGCGATCCTCATAGCCTGAATATTTGTACTCTGGTTTGCATTTGGTATATTTGCAGCCGTACTAAAAATCACAGAAACTGTCGGATAAAAATGAAAGAATCATATGGGGGATTATATAGAGACATAACAATCCTTGACTAAATGGCGAGCCAGCCTGGAAAAGTTATTCTTAAATTTTCATGATATCCAATAAAGAGCGCTACCTTAAATAAGGGCTCTTTTTACTGTAACACATCACTAAAATCATCTACTATCCCGTCCTTTAGATATATATGGATAGCATTTCTCGTGGCTAAAAGCCCCAGTACACTAGCTTGTTTGCGACGCGAAGAGACCTGAAAACCGATCATTTCTCGTATGGTTGTTTCATTCATAGAGAGTATATCCTGAATATTGACACCAAGAATAGCCTCGCCGAATATACTCGCACATGCTGTTGTCACAATCGCTGTATATCCATCAAACAAAAAATCTTCTACGACCCCTGAATCATTGAGTTTCAAAAATACTTCAAGAGCATCTCCACAATTTCGATTCTCTTCAAAGTACTGAATCGTTGCACCTTCTAAAATACCCTTATTTGGAGGATTTTTGGCATATTCGAGAAATATTTCGGTATATACTGGAGACATGAGTAAGTTGCTGATTTTGTGTTTTTAAATATAGTGTCATTTGGAGGGATAATCGAGTAATCGACTATCCCTCAATATTCATGACTCCATGTATCAGGATATCACTAAATGCCTGGAAAAATCGATCTATGTCTTCATGGGTATTATAAAGAAAGAGACTCATTCGCACACTCCCCATGATACACTGACTTTGCATGAGTGGTTCAGCACAATGATGCCCGGCACGGACACATATACTGTGATGAGCGAAAGCATCTGCGACATCAGAGAGATGCATAGCATCAGTTGCAAAACTAAAGACTCAGATTCTCCCTTCTTCTTTTTCTGTTCAAATGAGCTTCACTGTACTGTGTTGTGTTTTAAATACTTGCCACTTGGTGAGTGTATAGTGAACCAGATCTTTTTCAATACGTTCAATCTCGGCATACCCTCCTATAGATTCGATATATTCGATAGCTCGAAGGAGACTTCCAGCCCCGATGATATGTGGAGTTCCGGGCTCAAATCTGGAGGGCAATCCTGAAGGAGCAAAGCCATCTTCTCGTACCCAGTTGATGGCTCCTCCACCCCCGATAGCAGGAGTAAGTACTTTCAAAAGAGATTTCTTTCCATAGAGTATCCCGATCCCTGTATCGGACATGAGTTTATGCCCAGTAAATACCATGTAATCGATATCGAGAGCTTGTATATCGAGCTGGAAGTGTGGCACTGCCTGACTCCCATCAACTATTATGAGAATACTTGGATTTTTTGCTCGAATCATATCTCGCACACGAGCGAGGTCAAAAACAGCACCTGTCACATTAGATGCTGCGGTCAGGGCAATAACACGTACATTTGGAGTAAGTTTTTCTTCCAAGTCAGTAAAATCGAGCTGAAAATCCGCATCGAGTGATACGAATTCTACCTCGATTCCGATAGTTTGTTTCGCGATAAGCCATGGAACAATGTTGGCATGATGCTCAGCACGAGAAAGAAGAACTTTATCTCATTTATTGAGTTGACTGGAAGCAATCAGTGATGTTGAGAGGATATTGAGCGCAGCAGTCGCATTGTAACAGTAAGAAATCTCTGCGGTTTCGTGTGCATGGATGAGCCGTACAACCGCTTCCTTAGAACTATGATACAAAACTTCAGATTCTTCCGAGAGTATATATGCACCCCTATGAATATTGGCATACCCATGCTCCATATGATATTTCATACCCTCTATAACTCTGCTCGGTTTTTGGGCGGTAGAGGCACTATCTAAGTACACAAGATCCGGATGATGGGAAAATACTGGAAAATCGGTACGAATGGACATGAAAGTATAGTTTATTTTTTAAAAACATTTCGGATTTTCTTCTTTCCTATTTGAACGAGTGTTCATTTTTCAGAAGAGAGTACAATAAGAGTTTTGCTATTAGAAATAACTTCATTATTGATTCTGACACTTCAGCCTTTAAGCGCATTTTGTACATCTCCGGTCGTTGTACAAAAGCAGAGTTCTTTAAGGAGATGCGAGAGCTCAATCTCCGACACTTCCAGATAACTCATCTCAATAGCCGATACGTCATCCGTCTTGTAAGGCTTTCAATGATACATGGTAATTATGCGCTGTGCCAGTTCTTTTTTCAAAACATTTGGATGTTCTCATGCCTCTATGCGTTTTTTGACGCCTTCCACCTCGGATAGTGTCATATCGGTTGCCAGCTCAAAATAATGGAGAATAAGATCATCATGAAGATTAATGAGTTTTTGATACATAT
>CALREC010000015.1 GCA_943355085.1 Candidatus Altimarinota bacterium | reverse complement strand
ATTGAATCCAAAAAAGAGACCTAGGATATTTTCCTATAGAAATAGTAGTTAATTAATCTATATGAAAGCACTCATCTACCTCCGAAAATCCACTGATGACAACCGTCACCAGAAAGCCTCACTCGACGATCAGCGCGCGTGGGCAAATCGTTACGTGGAAGAACTTCGTGGCAAGGGTGAGAATTTGGAGATAGTGAAGATCTATGAGGAGAAGTGTACTGCAAAGAAGCCGGGGCGACCCCTCTTTGGTGAAATGATGGGCGAAATTTATTCCGGACGAGCCGATGCTATTATTACGTGGGATATCGACCGCCTCTCGCGCAACGAGGTCGACGAGGGGACTATAAAGTGGGCTATCCGCCAGGGCGGTATCAAACAAGTTCATACTCACAACAGCATCTACACCGAGCATGAGCTTCTCACAATGAGCATATTTCTTTCGCTCGGAGCCGAAGAGATCGCGAAAATGCGGCAACGGGTTATGCGCCGGATGCGAGAAATGGTGAAAGAAGGGAAGGTCCCGTACCGCGCTCCTTATGGGTACAAGAACATCGGGGAGGGGAATGTGGAAGTTTCCGCAGATTCCGGATTCGTCAAAAGGATCTTCGAGCTTCGCTCCGAGTGATATGGGTATGAAGAGATCCTCAAAATCGTGCGTTCAGAGGGGGCAACCATTAAAACCTCGTCGGCGGTCGAAACCATCATCAAAAACGATTTTTATGTGGGTATCGTGCGCTTTGCATGAGAGGTTGGCGCTCACAATCTTGCTAGAATCATAGATTCCGATCTGTTCGCCCGTGCAAACGGTACCTCGAGGGGATTTTATACGAAGCATCGGGATTTTCCCCTGAAAGGCATCATCTTTTCTTCCGAGACGGGAAGAATGCTGACAGCATCCCTAGTAAAGGGAAAGCATATTTACTACCACACTCACGGCGATCATGGGGAGAAAATCACCATTTCCCAGAACGAAATCATCGAAAAATTTGATTCCGTGGTGAAGACCTACGTCATCCCGAAAGAACTCGAGGCAGAAGTGCTGGCGGCTTTCAAGCGTCTCAACAAGGAAAAATTCGGCGATCAATCTCAGAAGCTCAAGAGGTGCGATGCCGAATTGATCAGTATTACGAAAAAAATCGCGAACTTGGACGACATGCGCATCGATGGAGAAATAGATTCGGAAGCGTACAAACTCAAGCGATGAAAATTCCTAACCGAGAAGGAAAGGCTTTTGAAAATGCAGAAGGAGGATCTCGCGATGGAACACATGGATACGTTAACCATCGATGAAACCGTCAAACTCCTTATAAACCTCTACAGTACTTGGAAAACGTGGGATATCGAAAGAAAGGTCTCGTTTATCAAAATGGCAGCCGTCAAACTCGAAGTTAACAAGGAGAAAGCGCTTCAAATACAGCAAAAAGAGGTGTTTGAACACCTCTTTTGGCTTTGAAATTTGAAATGGCTCCCCGAATAGGATTCGAACCTATGACCCAACGGTTAACAGCCGTTTGCTCTACCACTGAGCTACCGAGGAATATACTACTTTTGAAAAAAGCCTGCGTATATTATAGAAAAAGGAAGAAATGTCAAAAATAATTTCAAAAAAGAATATATTTGGTCTGAATTGATTTTTTCTATCAAAAACATATACTCGTGAAAGCTGCCAGTTACTCCTGGATTTTTTGTATACAATTTATCATACCCTCTCTCACTCCATGGACATACAATTAGCTATCATTCGAAGTATCACATATGTGAACGCGCGCACCTCTTGGATAGCACATCTCATAAACAATAACCTCAAATATATTCGTATATGTGTATGGATTGCATCATTTGCAGTATTGCCGATGATTTTGATGCCTCAGTACATAAGTGACCTCGGATGAGCTGCTCTCGGCGTCCTGTGGCTTATACTCATACTCCCGATCTTGGCTCGTGTATGTGCGCTGCAGATAGCTCAAGCGATGATGCCACTTCGAAAAGAACTCGGTATTTTTATGGGAGTACTTGCCTTTGTACATGCGGGGGCTTTTATACTCCCCTACCCAAACTTTGTTTTTTTCCCGTCTTTTTGGTGGCAAGAGGGGTTTATTACGTATCTCGCCATGGGAATGATAGCCCTTTTACTCACCCTCCCACTCGTAGCAACTTCCAACACATGGGCGATGCGCAAGCTAGGAAAACACTGGAAAAGTCTGCATCGTCTCGCCTATGGAATTCTTATTTTTACCATACTTCATGTCATTTTGATAGACTGGTCAAGAAGTGGGTACGTAGATTTCGGGGGCTTTATAGCTTTAGCGCTTTATTTTGGATGAAAAATCATGGAATGGCGAGGTGTGCGCTTCGAGACAAAACCTGTCTATAAAAAAGGGCAAAAATTTATCTAAAGCCATACATATTTTATTACTACCCCCCGCTCATTATGTTTTCTCATCTCTCTGGTACTATTCTCACGATCGAAGAAGGAAAAGTTGACCTCATAGTAACTGGTACAGGTCTTGGTTTCGAAATCCTTGTACCCATTCGTACGCTCGCAAATGTTACCATGGGCGAAGTCAAAGAGTTCTACATACACCACCATATTACCGATGTCTCGGAAGTGTTGTTCGGGTTTGAAACCCGCGAGGAAAAAGCTCTCTTCCGTAAGCTCCTCAAAGTCAGTGGTGTAGGTGGCAAAACAGCACTTGCCATGCTCTCGCTCGGGACCCATCTTCTCATAAAAGCGATCGATGATTGAGATGAGAAATTTCTCTCTTCGCTGCCTGGGATAGGAAAGAAAATGGCCCTAAAGATCATAGTGGAACTCAAGCACAAAGTCAGTATCGACGACATAACCGAACAAACACCGCAAACCCCCCTCCGAAAAACCTGAAATGTCGAGATCACAGAGACACTTGTCTCTATGGGGTACGATCGCAAAGCAGTGGATAAAGTGGTCGAGTCTATCCCCGATAATCTTCTCGGACTCCAGGACAGAATGGTCTATTGTATAAAAAACTTAGCGAGATAACCCACATCCTATGCACTATTCTCTATTTATAGCCACATGAGCTCATAATCTCGGTGATGAACTGATATTGTTACAAGAATATACCTATCTCAAAAATCGCCATCCAGGCGCAACCTTTTCAGTTTTTACGTACGATCCAACCAGTTCACTCCTTCCGGTGGATCCGGCTCTTGAGTATGTATCATATTTTCCAAACCGTGCGAGAACTCAGCCTATTAAAAATATATGGTACGCTCTACAGACCTTCCTTCATATCCGAAAATCTGATGTAGTTATAATAGGCGGGGGTGGACTCCTCTATGATAACGAGGATGGGCAAAACTTCGGTGCACTCGTATGGCAGTGGAAATTCCGTGTTAAAATCGTGCAATTCTTCAAAAAACCGCTCATATATTGGTCACTGGGGATACATATAAAAGAGCATAATATATCAAAAATACTCCCACTTTTCTCGGGCGCAAGAACATATGTCTCCGTGCGTGATGCAGAAAGTAAAAAAATACTCGAATCCATAGGCATAAAGTCTTTACTTATTCGCGATCCCGTACTCACGTACGATCCTGAAATCCCAAAACTCCTCATCAAACGTCGACCGAAGGTAGGACTTTCATTTCGTTCTGGGTTTCTCCAGAATGAACTTGAAAACATGGAAAAAATCATCACATTTCTCATGGCTCATGAATACGAGCCAGTTATCCTCAATCACTCGATCCAGAAAGATGACCCTCGGTACAATGATGCCTCATTCCTGAGGAATCTCCAAGAAAAGTATCAACTCTCCTCTACTCGAGATATTTGTGAAACACTCGATACATACAAAGAACTCGAGTATGTCATAGGTATGCGGCTTCATAGTCTCATACTGGCTTTTGTGCACGCCATACCATTTTTTGCACTCAGTTATGGTCAGAAAACAGATGAATTCATACGAGGCATCAATCATACCTATGCTCTTGCAAGCCGAGTATTTGATATAGAAGTATTTAAACAACGATTTCTCGAGCTCGAACAAGAGAAAAGTGAGCAGAAATTTGCTTTAAGCACAAAAAATGATACAATAAAGCGTGAAATACACCTTATTACTAATACTTTTTTCGATGGACTGGAAAAATCTTAAAGAACAAGCCACTACTCTGACCCGACAAGCAACAGATATGGCCAAAAAATGATTTGAAACGAGCAAAGAGTATGCAGAAAAAACAGGAGACTTTAGTTATGCTAAGCTCAAAGAAAGTAAATTTACACTCAAAACGATTGCTGATTATGAAACTCTCAAGAAAGAGAAGCGATATGCTATCTTTTGTATCCGCGATAACGAAGAGTTTACTAAATTTTTTCTCACGATTCTTCCTGTTCTGCTTACCAAATCATGGATAGAGTCATGATCAATCCGGATCATCATAGAGGAAGGAAGCGAAGAGTTACGTACCTCTCTCAATATAGAGACGATACCATCGGTTCTCCTCAAAACAAAGGATGAGCCGATACGATATATCACAACGGAAGCAGCAATCCGTACTTTTATAAGAGATTTCTCTTTTTATACCAAATAACTTCTTATAACAAACATGGAACCATCCTTCATACTCACGTATATTTTGATAGCATTGTCGCTCATCATCGGACCTATGGTCATCGTCATGCTGTACAAGATGATACGCATTCTCTCAAAAATAGAAAAAACCATGCTCTTTGTAGATCATGTACGGGATCTCCTCGAAACATGGGAGAGACTTCCTATGGAACTCGTGAAAAAATGTATGAATTTTTGGACAAAATAAGGAGGGATTTTTTAGTATTTTCATATCTCGTACTTTCGAAACCATGTGAGTTGTCGCTTTGCATAATTTCTATTCCCCTGTTGTATCTGAGCCATGCACTCCAAAAGAGTGCATTTTTTCTTTCGGATGATGAGATCAAGCAACATGCAAAGATTGCAGGGTTTTAATATTTTTGTGTTTTTGGGGAAATGGATATAATAGGGGTGTTTATACGATAATTATTTAAAATATGACAACTTTGGATATAAAAAAAATAAGTGTGTACAATTTTATAGAGATGGTAAATTCTCAGGGAATTATAAGAGAGTATTTTAATAGCACACCAGATATTGATGTAGAATACTTTTCTCCAGGAGAAGAAAATCAGATACTCCATTCAAAAGAGTTCAATGCACTAC
The DNA here is from genome assembly GCA_943355085.1 of Candidatus Altimarinota bacterium. Taxonomy (GTDB): domain Bacteria; phylum Patescibacteriota; class Gracilibacteria; order BD1-5; family UBA2023; genus UBA1545. The sequence goes on along the minus strand of CALREC010000015.1, from coordinate 3,979 downwards.
AGTCTGTAATTGATAAAAAATTTGCATGAAAATAATCATCTCTCAAACTTTTGAAAAAGATTTCGGTCAATTTATCGGGAAAAATATTGCTCATTGTAGTTTGGTTAAATTTACGTCTCTACTTTATAAATGTGTCATCACAAAATGAGCTTATCTCAATCGTCCATTCATGAAATTAAAATTCGATTTTTGTAATAAGGCCGTTCGATTGCTGGTAGTATATGATAAAGATAGAAATTTGATAATTCCTATTTTTATCACTGATAAAAATGATAAAAAATATTGATACAATATGACTTGGGAATCAATAGAAGAGAAGGCTTTAAAATTATTCTCATCTATTTCACGAGACATTGAAAATGATTTTTTTAAGGAGTTTTAAATGCTACTGTGAACAAACAACATACAAAGATGCGCATCTTTAAATATATTCACATATTCTATGAAGTATCTGAATAAAGAAGTGTGAAAAAAGGCGATAAGAAAAAAGGAACTTCTTGAAAGAATCAGTAAATTTTCGAACAAAGGTTCTGGGGTTGAGGATATTTCGGAGATAGATAGAATTGCTTATTTTCACTAATATTTACCAAATATACATATTAATATTTTCATATCTCGTACTTTCGAAACCATGTGAGTTGTCGCTTTGCATAATTTCTATTCCCCTGTTGTATCTGAGCCATGCACTCCAAAAGAGTGCATTTTTTATCCAAAAAACTGATCACTTCTTTGTATCCGATCGTGGAGAGTCATTTGCATGTTGGGTCATATCATTGTGATAATATATTTTTGACTTCATCCACGAGCCCCAGAGCAAACATTTCTTCAACGCGGGCATTGATAATGTTATAGAGTTTTTCTCGATCACCGTCATAGGGGGTCAAGAAAAGGGTATCAAAGAGAGGGGCATTTTTCTGTCTGAGCTCAGACTTGGACATACCCGTTTTATCGAGCACCTCGAGACCTCGAATGACGGCATGATGGCTATTGGGATGAATGGTTTTTGCATAGTGTGGATCTCGATCAAAAAGCATATTCCAGAGGTATTCATTTCCTTGTTCCAATCTGATAGAATCCATACGAGATCTGTATTCCCAATCGGGTTCCATAGGAGGAATATCAAAATGAAAGGCAATAGCGTCCAGATAAAGTCCTGTCCCCCCACATAAAATTGGTACTTTTCCAAGATCATGCAAGGTTTCTATGATAGGAAGAACATCTTTTTGATAGGCTCCAACCGAGTAAGACTCATCTGGATTTAGTATATCGATCATATGGTGTCTAATGCCCTGCATCTCATCTGGAGTAACCTTGCCCGTTCCTATATCCATATATCGAAATATCTGTCTCGAATCAGCACTGATGATTTCGGTCGATAAATACTTTGCCAGTTCGATAGAAAGTCTCGTCTTTCCAGAGGCTGTTGGCCCATAGATGATGATGATCTTTGGGAGCGATGAAGGAGTTTGTATAAATTTCTCAACTTGAGTCGTAAACCTTTTTAAGTTTATTTGCATTTTCGTATATTTTTCATATAGTACAAACGTTTTTTGATACAAGATATATGTTTGTTATATTTTAGTTTTCATCGTTTTTTGTTTTCTACAACATCTGCGGAACTTGTCTTTTATCTGAAGACTCAAACAGTCCTCGCTCCTTCCGAAATACAAAAAACTGAAAACTACTTTTTATTGGACATAGTATCGATTTTAGAGAAATAAGCAATATTTTCGTCCCCGTAGTTCAGTGGATAGAACAGGGCACTCCTAAGGCTCAGACACTGGTTCGATTCCAGTCGAGGACACCATTTAACCTGTATCTTATTATTTTTCACCCTTTCCATGAATACTCGAATGTTGAATTTTCTCCTCGTATTTTTTATAACACTCCTGGCGCTCAACTGGATTCTCCCACAACCACAAAAGACAGCTCTCCCAACCAATGAAATCCTTCTCCATATTGGCAGTGCGTCGTATGTAAGTCCGGATATCCCTGTTCTCGAGATACAAAATACTACATTGTCCCCAATTACGATAGATACCTGTCGTGACTTCTCTATCAAAAAAGATCGAAATCTCGTCACAAATCCACCACAAGAGTTTTGCAAAACCTTGACCATTGCAGGTGGAGCAAAAGAGAAGATTATAGTCTCACCACTCTATAAACTCTTTCAAACACCAGGAAAGTACGAATTTGCACTGACGATCAATGGAAAAACAGTGTATGCTGATATGGTTGGTGATACTGCTGGATTCTTTCGATCTCTTTTTAGAAATGTATTTTATGCGCCTATTTTTAATCTTTTCGCATTTCTTATCTCAGAAATTCCTGGTCATAGTTTCGGACTTGCGATCATATTGGTAACTATTATGATACGACTATTGCTGCTCGTTCCACAGCACCACATCCTCTCAAATAGCAAAAAGATGCAAGCCATACAACCAAAAATCAAGGAACTCCAAGAAAAGTACAAAGGAGATCAGGCAAAAATCGGTATGGAGCTCATGAATCTATACAAATCAGAGCAGGTAAATCCACTCGGGTCTTGTCTTCCGCTCCTTATCCAGATGCCACTTCTTATCGTGTTGTACTGGGTGGTGCTCGGTATTACCGAAACATCCAACTATTATTATCTCTATCCATTTCTCGCAGATTTTGACATATCAAAAATTGATACTGTGTTTCTTGGTATCCATCTCCTTTCGATCGGTGGTATTGCTGGTATTGGACTCGGAATCATAGTCGGCTGAGCTCAGTGGCTTCAGATCAAACTTTCACTCCCCAAAGAAGAAGATATAAAAAAACTTGAGAAGATGGAAAAGAAGATTATCGAAAAAAAAGATGGAAAATATACAGAAGCAGAGCCATCTTTTATGCCCGATCCGAGTGTTATGAATAAATTCATGCTCTGGGGTATGCCGATTATGATTGCCGTTTCCACATTCTTTTTTCCTATCGGAGTTGGAATTTACTGGCTCATCGGAACGCTCTTCATGCTCGTACAACAAGTAGTCGTAAATAAAATGAGTGAGAAAAAGTAAGATTCATGAATTGCTGTAATCAAAACTACTTCCACGAGAGCATTTGGCAACATAAAAAACCAGCACTGCAGAGAAAAAATCTGCAATCAGCAAAGAAATGAAAAATATTTTTGGATAAATAGGACTTTACGACTTATTCAGAGAAATTCAACAGATATTATTTCGTCGCATTATAGAGAGTCTGGATTTCTGAATCTGAGAGAGCTCGGTTGTAAATACTAAAAGATTTGACGGAAATAATATCTTATTTTCAACCATAGAGTTTCAATAATTGTTTGTCAAAAGTAAGGAGTTCAGCAGAGAATTTTTGAGAAATCAGTATGAGCGAAAGATCTGTAAAAGATATAGTGTCGCTGAAAGACAAGTAAAAATTTACTTCATCTAAAACATCATTATTGATGAGTTCAATATTTTCTGTTTCCAGCAGAAAATGTAAAAAATTATCTGCTTTTTGTTTTCAAAAACGATAGGAAAATATCGAACTTACTTCTTGAACTACACAATAAGGAACTATAATTTTAGCATCCTTGATTTCATAGAGAAGTTTTACGGACAGCTCATGGAGCGAATCATCTTCATAAAATGCTCCTATAAAGATATTACTATCAAGCACATAAGTTTTTTTATTTTTTTCCATAGAGTAACTCATCAACATTAGAGGATAGGGCTTCTTTTTTATCACCTCAAGCTCGAATCATATACTTTTCTAAATTTTCCAGAAGGCTCTTCTTTGTCCTTTTGTATTCGAATTGAATTTTTACGATACCCAGGCTATACTCCTTTGTGATATCTTTTTGGGCAATAGTCATTTGCAATAAGTTACTGTTAATGGGGTTATTATAATCAGTTTCCCAGGAATTCAAAAATATTATTTCGTCGCATTATAAAGAGTCTGTATTTCTGAATCCGAGAGAGCTCGATTGTATATACGGACTTCG